>NZ_JBHRUZ010000011.1:0-21351 GCF_042647185.1 Comamonas sp. JC664 | reverse complement strand
GCGCGTCCCTCCGGTCAAGCTGCTTGATATCGGCAGCCAAACGTATCTTGTTGATCGCCGCTTTGACCGCTACTGGGCAGAGCCGGGACAGGTGTTGGCCGAAGGGAGGAAAGCTGGGCCTATGACCCCAAACCCCGACGGCCGGAGGCAAGCGCGAAGAAGGCCGGATTGCCTATTGTTCTGCGTTGACGCTGATGGGGTTGCACGAGCACGATGCGCCCAACAGCTCGTATGCGGACATCTGCCAGGCCATCCGCAGGCAGGTGGCCATGCCATTCATCGACCGCGATGTGAAGGAAATTTTCCAGCGCATGGTGTTCAACATCATCGCCAATAACAACGATGACCATCTGCGCAATCATGCCTTCATCTACGACGTGGCAGCCAAGGGCTGGCGGCTGAGCCCTTTGTACGATGTGCTGCCGATGAATACGGTGGCCCATACGCGCTATCTGCATCTGTCGGTGGGGGACGAAGGCCGGGTAGCCACCCTGGACAAACGCCTTGTCGCAATGGTCGGCCTTCCATAACTCGCGTGCTGAAGCCGTTGAGGCGATGCACCATGTGTGGGTGGCTACACGCGCTTCGCTGGAGAAGTTTGAGCAATTTGGCGCATCCGATCGTGACTTGGCGTATGTGAGGGCAGCCTTTCGGCGGTTGGATGACTTGGCGAGTCCAGTGTTGCGGCGGGAATTGCGTGAGCTTTAGGCTCTGTCTTGGTTGGTCTCACCGTTGTTTTTGGGTGGTGATTGTTTATTGGTGTTATTTACTACTGCGTAGGGCAGTTGGCCGGATATGCGCCCGGCGGCGCAGTCACTTTCATTTGGCGCCAAATGAAAGTAACCAAAGCAAAGGCGCCCCTGCTGCTTGCGACCCTTCGCGTTGCGAAGGGCAACCTGTGTCGTGGCATTTGTGGGGTGTGCCGCGAAACTCTCTACGCGCCAAGGCGCTCCGTTCGAACAGACGCGGCAGCTAGTTGACGAAGCGCTGGCACTCTGCGGTGCCAGCGCCACCCCACAAACACCACGCCCCAGGCGCATGCAAAAGGGGTATTTGGGATAGCGTCTTTGGGTGGTGGAGGGGATGCTGTCTTTGTCTGGTTGGCTGGCCGTTGTGCTGGTTTATGGTTTTGTTTACTACTGCGTAGGGCTGCTGGCCGGGATGTGCGCCCGGCGGCGCAGTCACTTTCATTTGGCGCCAAATGAAAGTAAACCAAAGCAAAGGCGCCCCTGCTGCTTGCGACCCTTCGCTTTGCGAAGGGCAACCTGTGCCGTGGCGTTTGCGGGGTGTGCCGCGAAACTCACTACGCGCTGAAAGCGCTCCGTTCGAACAGACGCGGCAAGCTAGTTGACGATGCACTGGCACTCTGCGGTGCCAGTGCCACCCCGCAAACACCACGCCCAGGCGCATGCAAAAGGGGTGGGGCGGGACAGCTTCTTTGGACTTTTTTGGGGCGCGGCTCTTGCAGGCTGTTGGGTATTGGGCGCCTGCTTGTCCCCTCTCGCAGCGCCGAGGAGATCAGAGCATGGGGTGGTTTGGCTGCCGAAGAGCAGCCAAAACTTCGTGAACTGACTTGCGGCCGCTGTTTGAACGGAGCGCCTTGGCGCGTAGTGAGTTCGGCCGCACAGCCCATGCTCTGGTCCCCGCAGGTTGCCCCGGGCACTTCGCTTGGCGAAGTGTTCGGGGTCGCTGGGAGTGGGGCAGCCTTCTTTTGGGTACTTTTCTTGGCTGGGCAAGAAAAGTACCTCGCCCGCCGGGGCGAGACCCGGCCAGCAGCCCTACATCAGTAGTAAACAGCGCCCATTAATAGGCACTGTTAACAGCCAGCAGAAAAGCGCAAATCAAGAAGCGCAGTTCAGGTACCGGTCACTTGACCGGAATAACCGTAGAAGAGGCACCGCCACCGCCGTCACACTGTTCTGCGGCGAGCCCTCAATGACCTTGTCCGAATACGTCATGTACACCAAGGTATTGCGCGCCGCATCCACCATGCGCACCACCCGCAACCGCTTGAACAGCAGCGAAGTGCGCTCGCTGAACACCTCCTCTTGCTGCTTCAAAGGCTTGTCGATACTGATCGGCCCGGCCTGCACACAGGCAATCGAGGCTTCGGAGCGGTCTTCTGCCAGGCCCAGTGCGCCCTTGACGCCGCCCGTGCGGGCGCGGGAGACATAGCAGGTCACGCCCTTGACCAAAGGGTCGTCATAGGCCTCGACAACGATCTTGTGGTCGGGGCCGATGAACTTGAACACCGTGTCCACCGAGCGATGGTGTCCGGTTGGGCCCAGGCGGCGGTGGCGGCCAGGCAGCCTGCGGCGGCGAGGGTGCGGCGCCAGGAAGAGGTGATCAGCATGGAGGGCGTCCGAAAAAAGAAGAGAGGGCTGCACCGGCGCGCTGGCCGGTGCATGCGGGGTCCGGATCAGGCCTGAGCGGCGGCTTGGGCCACGTGGCGCTGCAGGTGCTCGAGCGCTTCTTCGACCTGGTCGACCAGCACCAGGCAGAGGTCGCCCGGTTGCAGGCGTGCGAGCGCGTGGTCGATGGCGATGAACTCGCCGTGGATATCGGTCACGTAGCTGGTGCGGCTGGCGCCTTGCAGGCCCTGGCGCAGCAGCGCGATGACTTCGCCGTCGGCGCGGCCGCGCTGGCGGCATCCTGGTAGAGGATCACATCGTCAAAGGCCTCGCCCAGCATCTCGGTCTGCACGCGGATGTCTTCGTCGCGGCGGTCGCCGGCGCCGCTGATGACCACGCTGCGCTTGTTGGCGGGCATGGCTTCCACGGCCATGGATCAGCGCGCGGATGGCATCCGGGTTGTGGCCATAGTCGGCAATGATCGTCGCACCGCGGTAGTCCATCACATTGAAGCGGCCGGGGCGTTGTCGCTGTCATTGACAAAGCCGGCGAGGCCTCGGCGGATGGTCTGCCAGGGCAGGCCGGCGGCCCAGGCGGCGCCAATCGAGGCCATGACGTTCTCGACCTGGAAGGTGATCGCGCCATTGCGGGTGATCGGGATCTCGCGCAGCGGGATCGACTCGCGCCAGGAGCCTTCGGCGGCCACGATGCTGTCGCCATCGACATACACCACGCGGCTGCCTTGGGCGCGGTGCGTGGCCATCACGGGGTGGTGACGGTCAGCGGCAAAGAAGATCACCTTGCCGGGGCAGACATGGGCCATCGCGGCGACCTGCGGGTCGGCGGCGTTGAGCACGCGTAGCCAGTGGGGGCGACGTTCTGCACGATCACGCGCTTCAAGACCCCCACATCTTCCTTGGTGGTGATGAAGTTCAGACCCAGGTGGTCGCCTTCGCCGACGTTGGTGACCACGGCCACCTGGCAGCGGTCAAAACCCAGGCCTTCGCGCAGAATGCCGCCGCGTGCGCATTCGAGCACGGCCGCATCGGTCTCGGGGTGGGCCAGGGCGTTGCGCGCGCTGCGCGGGCCCGAGCAGTCGCCGCTGTCGATCTGGCGGCCGTTGACGTAGACGCCATCGGTGTTGGTCATCGCGGTGCGCCAGCCGTGCGAGGTGAACAGATGGGCGATGACGCGGGTGGTCGTGGTCTTGCCATTGGTGCCGGTCACGGCGACGAGCGGGATGCGGCCGTCGTTGCCGGCGCTGAACATCTCGTCAACCATCGGCACGCCGACATGGCGCGGCTTGCCGAACGAAGGCGCCAGGTGCATGCGCAGGCCAGGGGCGGCGTTGACTTCGACAATGCCGCCACTTTGCTCTTCGAGCGGCTTGAGCATGGTCTCGCAAACCACGTCCACGCCGCAGATGTGCAGGCCAATGGTCTGGGCCGCTTCGATCGCGCGGGCGGCAATTTCGGGGTGCACGTCATCGGTCACATCGGTGGCGCGCTGCCGCCAGTGGACAGGTTGGCATTGTTGCGCAGCACACGCGCTGGCCCTGGCCGGGCACGCTGTCGGGGGTCATGCCTTCGCTGGCAATGCGGGCGATGGCGATGTCATCGAGGCGGATCTTGGTGAGCGCCGTGCCGTGGCCGGTGCCCCGGCGCGGGTCCTGGTTGACCAGGTTCACCAGCTCGCGGATGGTGTGCTGGCCGTCGCCCAGCACCTGGGGCGGCTCGCGGCGGGCCGCGGCGACCAGTTGGCCGCCCACCACCAGCAGGCGGAAGTCGTGGCCGGGCAAAAAGCGCTCGACCATGATCTCGTCGCCAAATTCGCTGGCCGTCTTGTAGGCCGCTTCCAGGCCTTCGCGGGTGGTGATGTTGACCACCACGCCCTTGCCCTGGTTGCCGTCCTGGGGCTTGACCACGACGGGCAGGCCCACTTCCAGCGCCACTCGCCAGGCCTCTTCCACATCGGCCACGGGGCGGCCCATGGGCACGGGCACGCCGGCGGCATGCAGCAGGCGCTTGGTCAGGTCCTTGTCCTGCGCAATGGATTCGGCCACGGCGCTGGTCGAGTCGATCTCGGCCGCCTGGAAGCGGCGCGCCTTGGAGCCCCAGCCCAGCTGCACCAGCGAGCCGCTGGTCAAACGGCGAAACGGGATGCCCCGAGCGACAGCGGCATCGACGATGGCGCCGGTCGAGGGACCGATGCGCTCGTCTTCATCCAACTCGCGCAGCGCCGCAATGGCGGCGTCGGCATCGAAGGGGCTGTCGTTCAAGGTGGCCTGGATCAGCGCTTCGGCCTTTTCCATCGCCAGCTTGCCCACCGCTTCTTCGGTGTATTCGACGACAACCTGGTAGGTGCCGGGCTCAGTGGTTACATGGGTGCGGCTGAAGGTGACCGGGCAGCCGGCCTGCGCCTGCAGCGACAGCGCGGCGATTTCGAGCACATGCGCGAGCGACAGCGCCTGGTCGGCGCCATGGGGCTGAAGCGGGGCGATATTGGGGAAGCGCGCACGCAGTTTTTCTTCAAAACCAGGGATGGTGCTGTAGCGCTGTTCGCTGTCTTCACAGCGCACGATGGTCTCGATGGCGGTGCTGCGGGTCCAGAGGTTGGGGCCACGCAAGGCACGGGTGCGGGAGAGCTGCATAGTGTTTCTTTCAGATGGAGGGCCCGCTGAATCAGCGGGCCGTGCATGCTTGTCGTCGTGGAGAGCCGTGTCCGGCGTATCAGGCGTTGTACTCGAAGGTCTTGATACCGGCGCCGATCAGATCGGGGTGATATCCAGCGCCCAGGCCGTGGCGATGGCGGCAAGCAGGGCCGAGGTGTCGGGCTTCTTGCCACCCGGCAGGCTCAGCGCATCGAGGGTTCCCAGCACGCGCTCTTGCGCGCCGGTGGCCAGCACCACATTGTTGCCCTTGATGAGAACGGCGCGGCCGCCTTCGTGCTGGGCTTCGGTGTTGGCGCGGTGGGTGGCCACGGCTTCGTTGTTCGCATCGGTGGTGTACAGCACCACTTCGCCGTCGCACAGCTCGGCCAGGTCAGCCACTTCGGGCAGGTCGGCATTGAGCACGCCGGCGCCATCGCTCAGCACCACATCGATCTGGGTGCGCATCACGCGGCGCATCTGGCCGGCTTCGAGCACATCGTGGTCCGCCAGGCTCTCAAAGCCTTGCATATCGGTCACCACACCGACCAGGCAGCGGTCGTAGGCCAGGCCTTCTTCCAGGATGGAACGGGCCGTCGTCTGGATCACCGCAGCCTGCGCCAGGCGGTTGGTCAGCAGGCGATGGGCGCCGGCCCAGTTGGCGGTATTGGTCTTCTGGGTCTGGCGGTTGGACAGGAACATGCCCTCGTCGCTGGCCACGCCGGTGAGCTTGCCCGACAGCTGCAGCAGCCAGCCTACGAGGCGCGCGATGAACGCATTGTTCTGCGTGCCGACAATGCCGACGATCGGGATACGGCCCGCGCCGGCACCTTCTTCGCGCGGGAAGAGGTGGTCGGCAATGGCCATGCCGACCGGGCGCGGCGCGCCGCTGGTGGGCTTGAGGTGCATCAACAGGCCCGGGCCAGCGTTGACTTCGAGAATCGCGCCCTGGCCTTGCATCGGCTGGGAGACGTCCTTCAGGATCATGTCCATGCCGGCGATGTCCAGGCCGACGATCTTGGCCGCCAGCACCGCGTAGTAGGCCACATCCGGGTGCACGTCATCAAGGCAGTCGATGGCCATGTTGCCATTGCGTTGCAGCAGCACGCCCTGGCCTTGCGGAATGACCGAATCGGGCGTGACATGCTGGCGGTTGAGTTCGAGCTTGACGGCGCCGGCTTCGAGCTTGATCCAGTCGAGCGGGTACTCCTGCTCGGGGCCTCGGCGGGGGTCTTCGTTGAGCACAGCCACCAGCTCGCGCAGGTGGCCTTGCCATTGCCGTAGACGCTGACGGGTCTCACCTTGGTGGCCGCGACCACCTTGTCGCCCACACCAGCAGTCGGTGCTCGACGCCGTCGATGAACTTCTCGA
Source organism: Comamonas sp. JC664 (assembly GCF_042647185.1). NCBI lineage: Bacteria > Pseudomonadati > Pseudomonadota > Betaproteobacteria > Burkholderiales > Comamonadaceae > Comamonas > Comamonas sp. JC664. The sequence continues at coordinate 14,982 of NZ_JBHRUZ010000011.1, read as the reverse complement.
CGATGACATCCGAGCCTTCGGGCTGGGCCAGCGCAAACGCGGCCTTGATATCGGCCTCTTGCGACAGCTCCAGGGTCACGCCCGGGCATGATTGCCGTCAGACGGCTTGACGGTGACGGGGAAGCCGATTTCCTGGGCCACTTCCCAGGCTTCTTCGGCGGTGGCCACGATCTGGCCTTCGGGCACCGGCACGCCGCAGGCGGTCAGCAGGCGCTTGGTGAAATCCTTGTCCTGGGCAATGCCTTCGGCAATCGCGCTGGTCTGGTCTGACTCGGCCGTCCAGATACGGCGCTGCGCAGCGCCATAGCCCAGCTGCACCAGGTTGCCATCGTTGAGGCGGATATGGGGAATGCGGCGCTCGCTGGCGGCATCGACGATGCAGCGGTCGAGGGGCGAGGTAGCGGTCATTGATCGCCGTCTTGATCGCATGGACCGCCGGCTTGATGTCGTAGGGCTCGTCGTTGATCGCGGCCATCAGCAGCTGGTGGCCATGCTCCAGCGCGACGCGGGCCACGGCCTCTTCGGGGCAGCGGAACACCATGCGGTAGACGCCGCGCTTGGAGATCTCGCGCGTCTGGCCAAATTCGGCCGGCATGCCCGCCAGGTTGAGCAGCTCGATGATCACGTGCTCCATCACATGGCCCATCCAGGTGCCGCCTTCGAGGCGCTGGATGAAACCGCCGCGTTCACCGACGCCGCAGGTGTGCTCGATCAGGTCGGGCAGCCAGGTGGTGAGACGCTCGTTCAGCCCGGGGATCTTGTTCGAGGGATAGTCCTCCAACTCTCCAAGGTCCAGCCAGACCTCCAGTACGGGCGGTAAGTCCAGACGCTGGGGCCGCGCAAAAACGTGGTGCGCAAGAGTTGGATGGTATTGAATTTCGCCATATCGATCAACGGATAAACATAAGTAACAATTCCGGGGGGAATCGCCGTAGATGGGAAAGCATTGTGCGCCCAAATGAGGCAGATTAATCGCTGTCAGCCTATTGGGGCTGTCAGACGTTAAAGACAGATGAGGGCGGGGCGACCCATGCCGCCGTTCGCCACAATAATATGCGGTTGTTCACCGGACCACTGCCACCGCCCCGTGCGGAGAGAAAAAACGCCATATGCAACATCTTCATTCCGCGGACGCGTCAGCATTCTTTGCGGGTCCGCTAGGAACCCAATTGCGAGCCAAGCTCAACACCCTGGAAAACGTGCTTGCCGTCACTCCCGTTGACTGACCTCGGATTTGCGCTTCGGCAGCGGCCAGGTGGTACTGACTTCTGAACGCCTTCTGGCCTTTGATCCCGATGCCCAACAGTGGAGTGAGTGGGCGCTATCGCCCGATTTGAGTCTGCGTTTTTTTGACCATGGCGGCGTAGGCAGCCTGGAGCTCCATGACAGCGCGCAGCGCCTGGGCCTGTGGGCGCATCACCTTGAGCCACCAGACGGCGGTGCTGGGCCTGATGCAGCAGTTCGAGCGCCAACGTGAGCGCTTGCTGCGCAACGAGGCCTACCAAGTGGCCGAGGACGAGCGCTCGCTGTGCCCGGTCTGCGGCAGCGTGCTGCCCCCCGACAGCGAAGAATGCCCGGCCTGCGCCCGCCAGCAGAATGCACCGACCTCGAGCTGGGTGCTGCTGCGCCTGTGGCGCTTTGCCAAAACCTACAAAATGCAATTGTTGTTGGGTTTCGTCCTGACGCTCTGCACCACGGCTGCCCAGCTGGTGGCGCCGTACCTGACGATTCCGCTGATGGACAAGATCCTGATCCCGTTCCAGAACGGCGAGAAGATCGATGCCGGCCTCGTGCGTTTCTACCTGGGCGCGCTGCTGGTCTCGGCACTGATCGCCTGGCTGCTGGGCTGGGCGCGTACCTTTGTGCTGGCACGCGTCTCCGAGCGCATTGGCGCCAACCTGCGCACCACCACCTACAACACCTGCTCAAGCTCTCGCTCGATTTTTACGGCAGCAAACGCACCGGTGACCTGATGGCCCGTATCGGCGCCGAAACCGACCGCATCAACCTGTTTCTCTCGCTCAACGCGCTGGATTTCGCGACCGATGTGCTGATGATCGTGATGACCTCGGCGATCCTGTTCTCGATCAACCCCTGGCTGGCCCTGGTGACCCTGGTGCCGCTGCCCTTTATCGCCTGGATGATCCAACGGTGCGCGACAAGCTGCGCACCGGTTTCGAGAAGATCGACCGCGTCTGGTCCGAAGTGACCAATGTGCTGGCTGACACGATTCCCGGTATCCGCGTCGTCAAGGCCTTTGCGCAGGAGCAGCGCGAGGCCGACCGCTTTGCCGCTGCCAACCAGGTCAACCTCGAAGCCAATGACCGCGTCAACAAGACCTGGTCGCTGTTCACCCCCACGGTCACCTTGCTGACCGAAATCGGCCTCTTGATCGTCTGGGCCTTTGGTATCTACCTGGTGGCCGGTGGCTCGATCACTGTCGGTGTGCTGACCGCCTTTATCGCCTACATCGGCCGCTTCTACACGCGTCTCGATTCGATGAGCCGCATTGTGTCGGTCACGCAAAAGGCCGCTGCCGGCGCCAAGCGCATCTTCGACATCCTCGACCATGTCAGCAACGTGCCCGACCCGGTCAACCCGGTCAAGCTGGGCAAGGTGCAGGGCGCCATCACGATGGAGAACGTCGGTTTCCGCTATGGCAGCCGCACCGTCATCAAGGACCTGAACCTGCAGATCCGCCCCGGCGAGATGATTGGCCTGGTGGGCCACAGCGGCTCGGGCAAAAGCACCCTGGTCAACCTGATCAGCCGCTTCTACGACGTGACCGACGGCTCGATCCAGCTCGATGGCGTCGATGTGCGCCGCATCGCCGTGTCTGACTACCGCAGCAATATCGGCCTGGTGCTGCAGGAGCCCTTCCTGTTCTTTGGCACCATTGCCGAGAACATTGCCTACGGCAAGCCCGATGCGACGCGCGAAGAGATCGTCCGCCGCAGCGCGCGCCGCCCATGCGCATGAGTTCATCCTGCGCCTGCCCCATGGCTATGACTCGCTGGTTGGCGAGCGTGGCCAGGGCCTGTCCGGCGGTGAGCGCCAGCGTATCTCGATTGCACGTGCACTGCTGATCGACCCGCGCATCCTGATCCTGGACGAGGCGACCTCGGCGGTGGATACCGAGACCGAAAAGGAAATCCAGCGTGCGCTGGACAACCTGGTGCAAGGCCGCACGACGATTGCGATTGCCCACCGCCTGTCGACCCTGCGCAAGGCCGACCGCCTGGTGGTGATGGACCGTGGCGAGATTGTCGAAGTCGGATCGCATGACACGCTGATGGCCCAAGAGGGCGCCTACTGGCGCCTGTACATGGCGCAGGCGCGCCGCGCCGAGGAAGATGCCGAAGCCGCTGGCGTGGTCACCGCGCGCGCTGCGGGCGTGACCTATGACATGCAGCCCCTGCCCAAGTCCCATGTGGACGGGTCCGATGACAACCGCTGATCAGCAGCCCAGGAAAGCCCTTTCATGACAACCATTTCCTCTCCGCTGGCGCTCAGCCGCAATCCCTTTGGCCGCCTGGTTCTGGACAAGGACGGCAGGCCCCACCAGGTCAACCCGGTGCGCGCCTTTCCGCTGTCGGCCCCATCGCTGGGCATCTCCCTGGTCGGCGAAGACGGCAAGGAGGTGCTGTGGATCGCTGACATGGACGCGGTGGACCCGGCGGCCCGCGCACTGCTCAACGAAGACCTGGCCGCGCGCGAGTTCCAGCCGCTGATCGAGCGCATCGTCAGCGTCTCGACCTTCTCAGTCCCCAGCATCTGGACCCTGGAGACCGACCGGGGCCCTGTCCACATGACCTTGAAGGCCGAAGAAGACATCCGCAAGCTGCATGGCCGCCAGAACCTGCTGATCACCTCGGCCGATGGCGTGCACTACCGCCTGCCCGATACCAACCGCCTCGACAAGGCGTCGCGCAAGCTGCTGGAGCGCTTTTTGTAAGCAGCCTCTACCGCAAGCTGCAGTGCGGGGCCTGGAATTGCGGGCCCTTGCCTTTTTGCGGGCCTTGTCCCTTTCGGTGCTGCTTTGCCTGGCATTTACAGGCATAATGCAATTCATTTGCAATAGTGGCCGTCGTCTGCGCGGCCACTGGTTTGATTGTCTGCCCGGCCTGTGTCTTCCCTGCGCGCTCTCCACCCCCTGTCTGTCTCGGCGCATGCGCCGAGGCCGCTGCGTGGCTGGGCGATGGCGCTGCTGTGCTGGCTGTGTTTTGCGCAGCTGTGCCTGCCGCTCTTGGGCAAGGTCCATGACATCAGCCACCTCCATGCCCGCGCGCTGCAGACGGCTGCGGCCACGGCATCGGCTGGCGAGCGTGACGGCAGCGATACCGTGGTCAGCCCCGGCCATGGTGCGCATGACCTGTTTGGCAAGCATTCCGAGGCCGACTGCCAGGGCTTCTCGCACATGGCGCTGGGAGCTGGCCTGCTCTGCGATGCGCTGCAGGCTCCGTTGCTCGCGGCGGCGCAGGAAGCGGCACCCACCGTGCTGGCCATCTTGCTGCGCCAAAGCCCGGCGCTGTTCTTTGCGCGCGGCCCTCCCTCTCTCTCCCCTCTTCGTTCCAGTGACACGGCCCTTAGCCCTTGACCTTTGATGGTGCAGGGCAGCGCAGGCCGGTCTGTCTTGTTTTTTCGCGCAGCTGCCGGCGCCACTGCGCCGGGCCGGTTCAGCCAGCAGTGCTGGGCTGCGCGCGCACATGCGCTGGATGCATGTGCTTTTCGAGGGGTAGACCATGGGTTTCCATGCACAACAGGCGCAGCCGCTGGTGGCGCGCACAGCAATTTTGAAGCCACAGGCGCGGGATCTGCGCCCGGTCGCAGCCGCCGTGATCGGCCTGCTGCTGGGCAGCGCCGCGCTGGCGCAAAACGCCGAGGGCAGCACGCCGGCAACGGCCACAAACACCACCACCTTGCCCGAGGTGACGGTATCGGCCAGCGGCACCAACCGGACGGTCGACTACATGACCACGCCGGTGACGGTGCTGCAAGGCGATGAGCTGGTGCAAAAACGCGGTGCCAGCCTGGGCGAGACCCTGGCCAATGAGCCCGGCATCCAGGCCACGCACTTTGGTGCCGGTGCCAGCCGCCCGGTGATTCGCGGCATGGATGGTGCGCGGGTCAAGGTGCTGAACGATGGCGCGGTGATCCAGGATGCCTCGACGATCAGCCCCGACCATGCCGTGGTGAGTGAGCCCATGCTGGCCACGCAGATTGAGGTGCTGCGCGGCCCTCGGCACTGATCTATGGCGCCGGTGCGATTGGCGGCGTGGTCAATGTGCTGGACAACAAGATCCCCACCAAGGTGCCCGAGAAGGGCTATGAAGGCCAGGTCGAAGTACGTGCCGGCACGGGCGCCAACGACGCGGCGACGGCTTTGTCGCTGACGGCTGGTTCGGGCCCCTTTGCCCTGCATGTGGAGGGCATGGCCGCAATGCCGATGACTACCGCGTGGGCAGCGGCTGGGGCCTGGGCAACAAGGTGGATGGCAGCCGCGCGCGCGCAATGCCGGCGGCAGCATTGGCCTGTCCTGGATAGGCGACAGCGGCTATGTGGGCCTGGCCTACACCCGCACCCAGGCACGCTACGGCCTGCCGGCCACAACCACAGCTTTGAAGGCTGCCACACCCACGGCCTGCACCTGCACTGCGGCGGCCATGATGGCCATGACCATGGGGATGACGACCATGACCACGACCATGACCATGAGGAAGAAGGCGTGCCGGTGGTGGACATGCACAGCGAGCGCTATGACCTGCGCTCCGAGTGGCGCCAGCCGTTTGCCGGCGTGTCGGCCATCCGTGTGCGCGGCGGCGTGACGCGCTACCACCACGACGAGATCGAGGGTGGCGAGATCTCCACCAGCTTCAAGAACCGCGCGCATGACATGCGTGTCGATGTGCTGCATGAACCGATTGCCGGCTGGACCGGTCTGGTCGGCTTTGAGGCCGCGCAGCGCCGCTTCAGCGCCACCGGTGAGGAAGCCTATGTGCAGCCGACCCGCACGCAAAGCCAGGGCGTCTACCTGCTCGAAGAGCGCCGCTTTGGTGACTTTGGTGTCGAGGCCGCACTGCGCCACGACTGGCAAAGCGTCTACGCCAACGACGACGGCCTGGTGCGCAAGCACAAGGGCAATTCGGTGTCGCTGGGCGGCAGCTGGCGCTTTATGCCGGGTTACCGCCTGAGCGCCCATGTCACCTCGGCCAGCCGCCTGCCCACGGCCGAAGAGCTGTATGCACGCGGCCTGCACATGGCCACCTCGACCTATGAGCTGGGCAACCCCGACCTGCGCAAGGAGCGCTCGGGCAATATCGACATCGGCATTGCGCGCACTGCGGGCGACACGACCTACTCGGTCAATGTCTACCGCAACCGCGTGAACAATTACATCTATGGCCGCACCGTCGATGAGCATGAAGGCCTGCAGCTGCTGCAGTATGCGCAGCAGACCGCCACCTTCACCGGTCTAGAGGGCCAGATCCAGCACCGCATCAATGCGAACTGGACGGTGGGCGCCACCGGTGACCTGGTGCATGCCAAGCTCGAAGACGGCAGCAAGATCCCGCGCCTGGCTCCCGCCCGCGTAGGCTTGCGCGTGGCCGGCAAATGGGCCAACTGGAGGAGCGAAGCGCAGTGGCAGCTGGTCAAGCGCCAGAACAAGGTGGCCGATTACGAGACCGAGACCCAGGCTACGGCATGCTGAACTGGCGCGTGAGCTACCACCAGACCTCCAGCGATGGCACGCCATGGCAGATTTACCTGAAGCTGGAACCTGACCAACAAGCTGGCGTACGTCCACACCTCGTTCATCAAGAACGCGGCGCCGCTGCAGGGCCGTGCAATTTCTCTGGGCTTTATCAAGCAGTTCTAAGCCTCTGAAAACCCAGGCCTGAACGCCAAAGCCGCTGTCTCGATCAGGAGCCAGCGGCTTTTTTGCGTCTGCGGTGGCTAGAGCGGATCAGAGGTTGGAGATGCCGCTGCTGACATGGCCGGCCGGCACATGGGCCGCCGCGCTGGTGGCATGGCCCGTCTGGTCGTCAAAGAAGAAATCGGGCTCGAACTCGCGCAGAAATTCGCCCTTGGCCAGGCCGCCCAAGAAACATGGTTTCATCAACGCCGATGTTCCAGTCCATCAGGGTGCGGATGGCGCGCTCATGCGCGGGGGCGCTGCGGCGGTGACCAGCGCGGTGCGGATGCGCATCTGGCTTTGCGTATCTTGCTGCAGCCGGTGGAGCGCCGCCAGCAGCGGCTTGAAGGGGCCATCGGCAGCGGACGGGTGGCATGCTCGATCTCATGGCGCTGGAACGCATCCAGCCCCTGGCCTGGAAGACACGCTCGGCCTCGTCCGAGAACAGCACGGCATCGCCGTCAAAGGCAATGCGCACTTCTTCGGGGTTGCCGTCCTGCGCCTGGGCCGATTCGGTCAGCACACGTGCGGCCGGAAAGCCCAGCTGCAGCGCCTGCTGCACATCGGTGGCATTGGCCGAGAGGAACAAATGCGCGCCCAGCGGCTTGAGGTAGCGAAAAGGATCGCGCCCCTGGGTGAACACGCCCCGCTGGATGGAATGGAGCCATGGGCTTGCAGCTGCGGAACACCCGCATGCCGCTGACCGGGTCATTGCGCGAGAGCAGCACCACCTCGACCTTCTGTGCCGTGCCGCTGTTGAAAGCCAGCAGCTTGCGCACCAGCGAGAACGCCACCCCGGGTGGCGCGGGGGTCTCCAGCCGCTGCAGCTGCAGCCGGGCATAGGCCTGGTCCTTGTCCTGCTCGAAAACCCGGTTTTCTTCTTCAAAGTTGAACAGCGCCCGCGACGAGATCGCGACCACCAGCTTGTTTTCGAGAGTGGCAGCCATGGCCGTCCTTGTTGCTGAACTGAGGGCCAATATAGCGCAGTCTTCCCAATCAACAGAGGTACTTTCTCCAGGGGCTAATACGGCCCAGCCAACCCAAGGTTGGCGGTTGAAGCTAGGCGCTCCCAACGACGCGTGAAGCCGCAGGCAGTACTGAAAGTACGACAAGGCTTGGCGCGGCCGGCCAGGCAACGACGTATCAAGGGCTGTATTAGTCCCTCTCAATACCAGGCCTGGGAGAACTGCGAGATCACCCGCCCCAGATGCTGCTGCATCGCCTGGCGCGCCTGCGCGGGCTGGCGCTCGGCAATCGCGGCAAAGATGGCCTGGTGGTCCTTGAGGCTGGCCTCGCGCAGCTGCTCGGAGTGGAAATGCTGCTCGATCTTGTCCCAGCGCGGGTCCTGGCGGGCGTTGTCCCACATGGCCTCCACCATGTGCTGCAGCACGCGGTTGCCGGTGGCCTCGGCAATGGCAAGGTGAAAACGCCGGTCGGCCGCGTCGTAGGCGTCCTTGTCGGCCAGCTGCAGGCGCATGGTGGCAAGGGCGTCGAGCATGCGGTCCAGGTCGGCATCGCGGCGCTCGCTGGCAGCGGCTGCGGCAATCTCGGCCTCGACCAGCACGCGGGGCGCGCAGGGTTTCCAGCGGGCCGGGGCCCGTGGGCACATCAAAGGCGGGCAGGCGGCTGGGGCCGCTGGCACCCGTGGGCTGCAGGTAGATGCCCGAGCCCAGGCGCACCTCGACGAGGCCCTTGCACCTCCAGCGCAATGATGGCCTCGCGCACGGCAGTGCGGCTGACGCCAAACATATCGGCCAGGGTGCGCTCCGAGGGCAGGCGCTGGTCGGCCGCCGCGCTGTCTGTGGCAGTTTCTTCCAGGATTTTTCTGGCGAGGTCCTGGTAGGACCTGACACCGGTGGTGCGGCTGTCGTCGTCAACCGTCGGGACCAGCTTGTTGGGCATCTTGCGCGTATTCCGTATTCCGTTCATCGGCCGGTCCGACAAAACCGGAAGGGCCAGCAGCAGTGTAAGCCGCCGTCCGGCCCCAACGCGGCAAATACCGGACATAGTGGTAAACCATCAATCTAAATGGTCTAGCCAGTTTGTAGAATTGGTCTAACCAGATTTTTGATTGCAGCAAAAGGTTTTTCATGAAGATGTCGTTTCGTTGGTTTGGCAGCGCAGACCCCGTGTCCCTGGCCTATATCCGCCAGATCCCCGGGGTCACGCATATCGTCTCGGCGATCTACGACGAGCCGGTGGGCGCCGTCTGGCCGCTGGCCAAGATCGAGGCGCTCAAGCAGCAGATTGAAGACGCTGGCCTGGCTTTTGAGCTGGTGGAATCGGTTGCCGGTGCACGAGGACATCAAGCTCGGCCGCGACAGCCGCGACCAGCTGATCGCCAATTACCAGCAAACCCTGCGCCATCTGGCCGCCGCGGTGTGCAGGTGGTTTGCTACAACTTCATGCCAGTGTTTGACTGGACGCGCACCGAGCTGGCCAAGCAGCTGCCCGATGGCTCCACCTGCCTGGCCTTTGACAGCCGCCAGGCCGACAGCATCGATGCGGAAAAGGCATCTCGCTACCCGGCTGGGACAGCAGCTACCGCAGCGATGAGCTGCAAGGCCTGCTGCAGGCCTACCGCAGGTCGATGCCGAGCAGCTCTGGCAGAACCTGGCTTATTTTCTGCAGGCCGTCATCCCGGTGGCCGAGGAATGCGGCATCAAGATGGCCATCCACCCCGATGGACCCACCGCGCCCGATCTTTGGCCTGCCGCGCATCGTCAAGAACCGCGATGACCTCGCCCGCATCGTCGACCTGATCGACAGCCCCGCCAATGGCCTGACCTTGTGCTCGGGCTCGCTGGGCGCTGGCCCGCAGAACAATGTCGAGGCGCTGGTGCGCGAGTTTGGCGGGCGCGGCCGCATCCACTTTGCGCATATCCGCAATGTCAAGGTATCGCCCGAGGGCGACTTTGAAGAAACCGCGCACCTCTCGACCTGTGGCTCGCTCGATATCGCGGCCATCGTCAAGGCCTACCACGATGTGGGCTTTGCAGGCTATGTGCGCCCGGACCACGGCCGCATGATCTGGGGCGAAACCGGCAAGCCCGGCTATGGCCTTTACGACCGGGCGCTGGGCGCGTCTATATCAATGGCCTGTGGGAGGCGGTGGACAAGTTCTCGCCCGAGCAGCAAGACAGCGCAGTGCCTGCTGCAGTCTGATTTCACACCAAGGAGACATAACAATGACGACCGTTCAACTATCGCACGCCATGCTGCGTCGCAAACTGACCCTGGGTCTGGCGCTGGGCGCCAGCTTGATCGGCGCGGGCGCCCCGGCGCTGGCGCAGACCGCCTACCCGACCAAGCCGGTCACCCTGATGGTGGGCTTTCCGCCAGGGGGGCAGACCGATTTTGCCGCCCGTGTGCTCAGCAACAGCCTGGCGGCCAATCTGGGCCAGGGCGTGGTCATCGAGAACAAGGCCGGCGTCAACGGCAACCTGGGCTCGGCCGACATCATGCGCTCAGCCCCGATGGCTACCGCATGCTGGTGGGCAATGGCTCGATGACGGTGACCCGCACGTCTTCCCGACCTTGGGCATTGTGGACCCGACCAAGTTTGTGCCCGTGGGCATCTTGCTGCAGTCGCCACTGGTGCTGGTGGTGCCCACCTCGTCGCCTGTCAAGGACTTTGCGCAGTTTGCGGCCCTGGTCAAGGAGCGCGCCAAGGCTGGCAAGGGCGTGGACTATGGCACGCCCGGTGCGGCTCGCTGGTGCACCGAGCTGATGCGCGAGCGCCTGGGCAGCCCGGCGATGAACCATGTGCCCTACAAGGGCAGTGGCCCTGCCGTGATCGACCTGATGGCCGGCCGCATCGAGGCCATGTTTGATGCGACCTCGGTGTTTGATCCGTATATCAAGTCCGGCAAGGTGCGCCCCATCCTGGTCACCAGCAGCAGCCGCGTGGCCTCGCTCCCCGATGTGCCGACCCCCGCCGAAGTGGGCCTGAAGGATTTCGAGATCATCTCCTTCATCGGCATGTACGGCCCGCCCGGCACCCGCCCTGAGGTGGTGCAAAAGCTCAACGCTGCCATCAACACGGTGCTGAAGGAACCTGCGGTGATCCGCAGCTTTCAGGGGCGCGGTGACCAGCCTGGCGGCGGCACGCCCGAGCAGCTCGACGCGATGACGCGCGCGCAGTACAAGCTCTGGGGCGATGTGGTCAAGGCCAACAAGATCCACGCCGAGTAAGAGTCGCTAACACAACCCTTGATACGTCGTTGCCCTGCCTTGTCGTACTACTGTACTGCCTGCGGCAGGACGCCTAGTCTCAACCGCAAACCTGCGGTTTGCTGGGTCGTGTTAGCGACTCTAAAGGGGCCCCGCTGGCCTTGGCAGAGCCAAGCGGGGTCAGACGGTGGCTTAACGCACAAACTGGTTGAGCTGGATGATCGGCATCAGCACCGCCATCACGATGATGCCGACAATGATGCCCATGCCGACGATCAGCAGCGGCTCCAGGATGGTGGCCAGGCGCATCGCGCGGCGCTTGACATCGCCAGCCAGCTGGTTGGCCACGCGCTGCAGCATCTGCGGCAACTCGCCGGTCTGCTCGCCCAGGCGGGCAAACATCGACAGCAGCGCGGGGAAGCGCTTTTTCTGCGCCAGGGCCGAGGCGAGCGGCGCGCCCTCGCGCACCTGGTCCAGCGCATCGATGGCATCCTGGCGCATCGCCTGGTTGGAGACGGTCTGCGCAGCGGCCTGCAGCGCCTTCAAGATGGGCACGCCGGCATTGCTGAGCATGGCCAGGGTCGAGGCAAAGCGGGCGGCGTTGTAGTTGCGCGAGAGCTTGCCGACGAACGGCAGCTGCAGCCAGCCGGCATCAAAGCGCTGGCGAAAGGCGGGCTGGCGCAGCGACAGGCGCAGCAGCACGGTGCCGACAACCGCCAGGCCCGCGCCCAACCACCACCAGTGGCGGATCAGATCGCTAAAGCCCAGCATGATGCGGGTGAGCGCGGCAGCGCATGCTTGGTGCCCGAGAACACCTCGGCCACCTGGGGCACCACATAGCTCATCAGCACCATCACCACGACAAAGGCAAAGCAGTGACGATGGCCGGGTAGAGCGAGGCACCGATGAGGCTGTTCTTGAGCTGGTCGCGCTCTTACCAAATCATCGGCCAGCCGCGACAGCACCTGGTCGAGGTGGCCGCTGTGCTCGCCCGCATCGATCACGGCGCGGTATATCTGCGAAAAATCACGGGGGTAGAGGGCCAGCGACTTGGCAAAGGTGGAGCCGCCATTGACTTCGGCGCGCAGGCTGGCCACCAGCTGGCGCTGGGGCTCGCTGTCGATCTCTTCCATCAGCGCGGTCAGCGCGCGCTCGAGCGGCAGGCCCGAGCTGATGAGGCCGGCGAGTTGGCGCGTCCAGACCGCCAGGCCCGTGGCATTGAAGACCGCACGCCGGCTGCGCACCATGCTGGCACCGCTGTCGTCGACATCGCCCAGCGGCTCGACCGCCAAGGGCACCATGGCCTGGGCACGCAGCAGGCTGCGCGCGGCCTTGGCGCTGTCGGCTTCGATCATGCCCTTGCGGGTCTGGCCCTGGGCGTCTAGAACTTCGTACGAAAAAGCGGGCATGGGGCAGGTGGATAAAACAAGGTGGCTCCATGGCCACCCCGGGCTATTGTGCCTGATCCCATGGCATGCAGATGGCAGTGGCCCGATCAGGCAGCGGCTGCGGCGGGCATCTCTGCGGGGCCATCGAGCGCATCGGCGCGCTGGGCAGAGGGGCGCTGCAGCAGCGGCAGCGCGTAGTCCTGGAACTCGGGCAGGCTGGGCAGGGTGCCTTCGTGCATGCTCCAGCCGATATAGCTGGCCAGGTACAGGTCGGCGGCGGTGAAGTGGTCGCCACAGGCATAGCGCTTGCCGGACACCGCCAGCTGCAGGCTGCGCAGCACATCGTCAAAACGGCCATAGCCGGCCGACAGTGCCTGGCGCTCGGTCTGGTTTCTGCAGCCAGCCTTCGGCCTTGGCGGTGGACACCGCCTCGACCGGGCCCGCCACCAAGAACAGCAGCGGTAGTAGCTGCCGCGCTCGGCGCTGCCCAGCGCCGGTGCCAGCTTTTTCTCGGGATAAAGATCGGCCAGGTAGGCGAGGATGGCGCCCGTCTCGGTCACCATGGTGTTGCCATGCTGCAGTGCCGGTACCTTGCCCATGGGGTTGAGCGCAGGTAGTCGGGCGACTTCATCGTGCCGCCAAACTCCAGCCGCACCGGCTCGTAGACGGCATCGCACTCCTCGAGCATCCAGCGCACCATGCGGGCGCGGGACTGGGGTGGTAGAAAAAGCGCAGCGGGGCGTTGTGGGGGGTCATGTCTTGGTCCTTCGGGTGACTGGCAAAATCGCCATGCCCGTAGGTTAGGCAGGGAGGCTGACAGAAACTGTCAGCAGCTGGCATCAAGCCGCAGATCAGCGCTTAGGACCAGCCGTCCAGCGTATAGCGGTCTCTGCCAACACTGCTGGATCAGGCTATGCCGGCTTTGCGGGTAGCGCTCCTGCAGCTCCTGCATCGCATGCACCCGGTCGGCGCGAAAGTGGCGAAAGCCCTGGCGCAGCTCGCACCAGGCAGAGACCACCCGGCTGCGGTCGAAATAGGCCATCGCAAAGGGCCAGACCAGGCGCTCGGTCAGGCGGCCGTGCTGGTCCTCATAGTGCAGCACCACCTTGTGCTCGGCACGGATCGCGCGGCGCAGCCCGGTCTGCCAGTGCTCGGGCGGGGGGCTGGGCTGCATGTTGGGGACCATCAGGCCGCTGGTGTCGACTGCGATGCGCAGCTCCAGCGGCAGGGCGCTGCGGATGCGGTCCATCGCGGCGCTCGCCGCACTGGCCAGCTGCGGGTCGGCCTGCAGGCTGCCCAGCGCGCGCCCAGCAGCAGGGCTCGAGCTCATCGGCGTTGAACATCAAGGGCGGCAGCAAAAAGCCAGGCCGCATCTCAAAGCCAATGCCTGGATCACCCTCGATGGCCGCGCCTTGCTCGCGCAGGCTGGCGATATCGCGGTAGAGGGTGCGCAGGCTCACTTCCAAAGTCAGGGCCAGCGCCGGGCCAGTTTGGGGCTGGCGGGCGCGGCGCAACAGATCGAGCAGGCGGAGCAGACGGGCAGGGCGGGACATCGCGCAAGCATAGCCGGTCTGCCAGGCCTGCCATAGACTCAGGCTGGCGCTTTTTGCCCGATCTCGAAATTGGCCTGGATCTCCAGCGCGCGCACCAGGCCGGAATGGTCCCAGCCCGCGCCGCCATGGGCCACGCAAGCTGTTGAACAGCTGCTGCGCCTGGGCGGTGTTGGGCAGCGCCACCCCCAGCTGGCGCGCGCTGGCCAGCGCCAGGTTCAGGTCCTTTTGGTGCAGCGCGATGCGAAAAACCGGGATCAAACGTGCGATTGATCATGCGCTCGGCATGCACTTCGAGAATCTTGGACGAGGCAAAACCGCCCAATAGCGCCTGGCGCACCCGCGCTGGGTCGGCACCGGCACGCGATGCAAACAGCAGCGCCTCAGCCACTGCCTCGATGTTCAGCGCGACGATGATCTGGTTGGCCACCTTGGCGGTCTGGCCGTCGCCATGGCCGCCGACCAGGGTGATGTTCTTGCCCAGCGTCTCGAACAGCGGTTTCACCCGTTCAAACGCCGCCTCCGGCCCGCCGACCATGATGGACAGCGTCGCATCTTGGCCCCCACTTCGCCGCCCGATACCGGCGCATCCAGGTACTGCGCGCCCAGCGCGCTGATGCGTTTGGCAAAGTCCTTCGTAGCGACCGGCGAGATCGACGACATATCGACCACGATCTTGCCGCTGCTGCCCTTGAGGCCGGCGGCCAGGCCATCGGGGGCAAACAGCACCTGCTCGACGTCGGGGGTGTCGGGCACCATCACAAAGACGATATCGGCCCGCTCGGCCACGCCGCGCACCGATGTGCATTGGGTGGCGCTGCTCTCTGCGATGGGGGCCGGCACCTTGCACGCGTGTTGATGAACAGCTGGTGTCCGGCGGCAATCAGGTGGCTGCACATGGGCGCGCCCATGATGCCAGGCCGATAAAGCCCAGTTTGAGTGGCGTTGCATGCATGCA
>NZ_JBHRUZ010000010.1:0-24159 GCF_042647185.1 Comamonas sp. JC664 | reverse complement strand
ATTACTGATTTCTCAGCCAAAGTTAACGTTAAACAATACGACAAATTGCAATGTTAACGTTAACTATTTGAAGCGAAGCATCGCTCAGCCAGATTTCAGCAACGTCTTAAATGCAGGAGACAAGCATGACCACCACCCCAAATCCAGGATGGAAAAAGATAGCGGCCCTCGTCTGCGCAGCGCTGCGGCCTTGGCCGCCAGCCCCAGTGCCTGGGCTTGGCCGGACAAGCCAGTCACGATCATCGTGCCCTTCCCTGCGGGCGGCGCGACCGACACGGTGGCGCGCGCAATTGGCAACAACCTGGGCCAGCAGTGGGGCCAGTCGGTGGTGTGGAAAACAAGGCCGGCGCCACCGGCAGCATTGGCGCCGCCCAGGTGGCGCGCGCCCGGCCGATGGCTATACCTTGCTGGTCTCGTCGCTGGCACCGCTCGTGGTGGCGCCCCATCTGATCAAGGGCCTGCCCTATGACCCGACGCGGGACTTCAGCTACATCACGGTGGCGGTACAAACAGCCAATGTGCTGGTGGTCAATCCCCAGCTCGCCCCCAGGTCAACAACGTGCAGGATGTCATCGCGATGCTCAAGGCCAAGCCCGACACGGTCAGCTTTGCGACCTCGGGCGCGGGATCGTCGGACCACCTGACTGCCGAGCTGTTCTGGCAGAAGACGGGCACCAAGGGCCTGCACGTGCCCTACAAGGGCGGCGCGCCGGCCACCGCTGATTTGCTGGGCAGCCAGGTGGACATGTCCTTCCAGAACGTCAACAGCGTCTTCCCCCATATCAAGTCGGGCAAGCTCAAGGCCATTGCGGTCACGGGCAACAAGCGCTCTGCCGTGCTGCCCGATGTGCCGACGATGGCAGAAGCCGGAATCGATGGCATGGACGTCTATGCCTGGCAAGCCTTTGCCGCACCGAAGAACCTGCCCGCCGATGTTCGAACCAAGCTGCACGACGGCATTGTCAAAGCGCTGCATGACCCAGCTGTGAGCAAGCAGTTCACCGACATGGGGCTGGAGATTGTCGGCAACAGCCCCGAGGCCTTTACCGAGTTCCAGCGCAAGGAGTTTGCGCGTTGGAAGCAGGTCATCACCACCGGCAACATCACCGCACAATAAGAGCCACTAACACAACCCTTGATACGTCGTTGCCTGGCCGGCCGCGCCAAGCCTTGCCGTACTACCGTACTGTCTGCGACTTGGGCCTCGTCTCAACCGCAAACCTGCGGTTTGCTGGGCCGTGTTAGCGCTCAAAGCAACAGCCCCCGAGCCCAACACGCCCGCTGCACAACCTCCAACATTGACCCTTAGCCCACCATGCAAGCCACCACATCCGCGTCGCCCTCTTCCACCCCCCGCATCACCGGCTACCGCGTGGTGCCCGTGGCCGGGCATGACAGCATGCTGCTCAACCTGAGCGGCGCCCATGCGCCGTTCTTCACCCGCAACCTGCTGATCCTGACCGACAGCGCAGGCCGCACAGGGGTGGGCGAGGTGCCGGGTGGCGAGAGCATTCGCAATACCCTGGAAGACGCGCGCGAGCTGATCCTCGGCCAGCCGGTGGGCAACTACAACGCCATGCTCAACGCGATGCGCAGCAACTTTGCGGGCCGCGACAGCGCAGGCCGTGGGCTGCAGACCTTTGACCTGCGCACCACCATCCATGCGGTGACGGCAGCAGAATCGGCACTGCTCGATCTGCTGGGCCAGCACCTGGGCGTGCCAGTCGCTGCGCTGCTGGGCGAAGGCGTGCAGCGCACCTCGGTGCAGATGCTGGGCTATCTCTTCTATGTGGGCGACCGCGAACTGACCGACCTGCCCTACCAAGCTTTCCGACGAGGCCGATGACTGGAAGCGCCTGCGCCATGAAAAAAGCCATGGACCCGCAGGCCATCGTGCGCCTGGCCGAGGCCGCCCATGCGCGCTATGGCTTTGAGGATTTCAAGCTCAAGGGTGGCGTGCTGCGCGGTGAGGACGAGGTCGAAGCCATCCGCGCATTGCATGAGCGCTTTCCGAAGGCCCGCATCACCCTGGACCCCAATGGCGGCTGGTTGCTCAAGGATGCGGTGCGCATCACCCGCGATCTGCACGGCATCCTTGCCTATGCCGAAGACCCTTGCGGCGCAGAAGAGGGCTTCTCCGGCCGTGAAGTGATGGCCGAGTTCCGCCGCGCGACCGGACTGCCCACGGCCACCAATATGGTCGCCACCGACTGGCGCCAGATGGCCCATTCGCTGTCGCTGCAATCGGTCGATATTCCGCTGGCCGATCCGCACTTCTGGACGCTGTCAGGCTCGGTGCGCGTGGCCCAGCTCTGCCAGGCCTTTGGCCTGACCTGGGGCTCGCACTCGAACAACCATTTCGATGTGTCGCTGGCCATGTTCACCCATGTGGGCGCTGCCGCGCCCGGCAAGGTCACCGCCATCGACACGCACTGGATCTGCAAGACGGCCAGGGCCTCACGAAGCAGCCGCTGCAGATCAAGGGGCGGCTATATCGAGCTGCCGCAACAAGGCGGCCTGGGCATCGAGCTGGACATGGACGCCGTCGAGCGCGCGCACCAGCTCTACCTGCAGCACGGCCTGGGCGCCCGCGATGATGCGATTGCCATGCAGTACCTGGTTCCGGGCTGGCGCTTTGACAACAAGCGCCCTTGCATGGTGCGCTAAGCCGCTGCAGCAGTCCCCCGTTCGACGTGCCGCGCGAGGGACGCCGCAGCCACATCCGCGCAGGACTCAGGGGTGCCAGTGGCTGGCCCGCACCAGGGTCGCAGACGGCCCCGTATTGCCCGCCAACGCATAGGACAGCTGGTTGGCAGCTGCGATGACCGTCGTGGACATCTCTTCGAGCTTTTGCTGCGGCAGGCGCGAGGCGGGGCCGGAGACGCAGACGGAGCCCAGCAGCCGCCAGTGCTTGCCAAACACCGGCGCGGAGATGGTGGCCACGCCCTGCTCGCGCTCGCCAATAGACCAGTGAAAACCGCGCTGGCGGATGGCTTCGTACAAGTCGCCCGGCTCGCCCGAAAACGCCAGAATCACCCGCCCTGGCGAGCCCTTGTCCAGCGGCAGCCCCTCGCCCATGCGCGCATGGTGGCGCAAGGCCTGCGGCCTTCCACCCGCACCAGGCAGGTGCGCACATGGCCTTCGCGCACATAAAAGGCGGCGCTCTCGCCGCTGGCCACCGTCAGCGCGCGCAGCGCCGGCTCCAGCACGTTTTGCACATCAAAACCGGCTTGGTAACGCGCGCCCAGCAGCCCGCTGCCGGGCCCAGGCGCCAATCGCCATCTTCCCGCTGCACCAGGTAGCCCGACTGCGCCAGGGTGCGCGCAATGCGCAGCGCCGTGGTCTTGTGCAGGCCGCAGCGCCGGCTCAGCTCGGCCAGCGGCAGATGCGATTCGCCCAACGCAAAGGCATCGATCAATTGCATCGCCCGCAACACCGCAGTGACGGTGCTGGTCGACGATGCGCCCTCCTCTTGCCCCGCATTTGCAACGGCCTCGGCACCGACTAGGTCGTCCTCCACCAGCTGCGTGACAACGGGGCCGGGTTTCGCCTTGGATCGGGCTGCGGGTTTGCGCTGATACGGGTTGCCCATGGTGCAATGTGTTTCATTGGTTGAAACGGCATTGTACCCCTTGAAACTTTTTTTAAAGTAGCGCACCGATTGGCACCAGACCAAAAGGCCACACCAACACAACGATACGGAGACAACGTATGACGATCACGACACGAGCGATTTCGATCTCGGCGCGCCTGTGCCGCCTGGCGCTGGGCACGGCGTACTGGCGGCAGCAGCCACCGGTGCCTACGCCCAAAGCAACTACCCGGCCAAGCCCATTCGCCTGTTTGTGCCCTTTCCGCCCGGCGGCGGCACCGACATGATTGCCCGCGCGTGGCGCAAAAGGTTACCGAGAAGAATGGCTGGAACATCGTCGTGGACAACCGCCCGGCGCCGGTGGCAACCTGGGGGTGGACGCCGCCGCCAAGGCCGCGCCCGATGGCTACACCCTGGTGATGGGCCAGACCAGCAACCTGGCCATCAACCCGGCGCTGTACAAAAAGCTGCCCTACGACCCGCTCAAGAACCTGACCCGGTCGCGCTCGTCTCCTCGTCGCCAATCCTGATGGTGAGTGGCGCAGGCACCCCGCTGCATTCAATCGCCGAGGTGTTGAAGGCTGCAAAAGCCAAGCCCGATACCGTCACCGTGGGCTATGCCGGCAATGGCACCGTCGCCACCTGGCCGTCACCCAGATCGAGCAAGCCACTGGCGTCAAGCTGCGCCATGTGCCCTACAAAGGCATTGCGCAAGCGATCACCGACCTGTCCGGCGGCCAGATCGTCCTCTTTGTTGGATCGATCCCCTCCCTGATCGGCCAGGTGCGCAATGACAAGCTCCAGCCGCTGGTGGTGACCTCCAAGCAGCGCTCGGGCGAGTTGCCCTCCACGCCAACGATGGCCGAGTCCGGCAGCAAGGGCTTTGAAGCCATTACCTGGTTTGGCATCCTGGCCCCGGCCGGCACGCCAGATGCGATCGTGCAAAAGCTCAACAAAGCCATCAATGCCGCGCTGGCCGAGCCCGATGTGGTCGAGAAGCTTCGCTCCGAAGGCGGCGATATCCTGGGCGGCAGCGCGCAAGATTTTGGCAAGCTGATGCATGCCGAAGTGCCCCGTGGGCCAAGATCGTCAAGGACTCAGGCGCCAGCCTGAACTAAGGCCGCAAGCACACCGGCCCGCGCCCAGCCCCCCTCCCCCAACACCACCCCGTTCACCCAGAGCCCGCGCCATGCACCGCGATAGCTTGGCTGTGCCCGTCCGTTTCTCGGCAGGTACCGCCGTACCCTCCACCCCGCTGCCCGACGGCGCCTGCGACTGCCATATCCATGTGTATGACAGCCGTTATCCCAGCGCAGCGGGCGCCAGGCTGCTGCCACCCGACGCCTCGGCGCAGGACTACCGCGCGCTGCAGCAGCGCATCGGCACCACGCGTGCCGTGCTGGTCACCCCCTCCACCTATGGCACGGACAACCGCTGCATGCTCGAAGGCCTGGCAGCGCTGGGCAGCCAGGCCCGGGGTGTGGCGGTGATCGACGGCACGGAGAGCGATGCCCAGCTGCAGCGCCTGCACCGCCTGGGCGTGCGCGGCGTGCGGCTCAACCTGTCGCTGGGCGTGGCGGGCACGGTGGCGGCGCTCAGGCCGCTGGCCCAGCGCATTGCTCCGCTGGGCTGGCACCTGCAGCTGTTGATGGCGCCCGATCTGCTGCTGGGCCAGGCGGCCGTGCTGCGCGAGCTGCCGGTGCCGTTAGTGTTTGACCACTTTGGCCGCATCGCGCCGGCCATGGCGGGCAGCGCTGCGCACGGTCTGCTGCTGGAGCTGCTGCAGCGCGGCCAGGCCTGGATCAAGCTGTCGGGCGGCTACATCGTCAGCGACCAGCACAGCGTGGAAGACCCGGCGCTGGATGCGCTGGCCGCCAGCTACCTGCGCGCAGCGCCCCAGCGTGTGCTATGGGGCAGTGACTGGCCCCATGCCACTGCCTCCGCCGGTGTGCAAGCCATGCCCGATGACGCGCGCCAGATCGACCGCCTGGCCGACTGGGCGCAGCACAGCGCAGGCAGCGGCACCCTGCAGCGCGTGCTGGTCGACAACCCGGCCGCGCTCTACGGCTTTGGCCCCTTGGCCGATTCATAAAACACTTCGGAGACTGACATGACCACATTCCTAGCAACTACCCCCTCCCTACAGCGCGCACGCCGCGGCCTGCTTGCCGCTGCAGGCGCAGCGCTGCTGGCCAGCCTGGGCGCCACGCCCGCGTTGGCCCAAGGCGACTGGCCTGCCGGCAAGGTCATCACCTGGGTCGTGCCCTACCCGCCCGGTGGCAGCACCGATGTGCTGGGCCGCAATGTGGCGCAGCGCATTGGCACGGCGCTGGGCACCAACGTGATGTGGAAAACAAGGCGGGCGCCACCGCACCATCGGTGCGGCCTGGGTCGCCAAGGCCGCGCCCGATGGCTACACCTTGCTGGGCACCTCGATCGGCCCGCAGGCGATTGCGCCGCACCTGATGGGCAAGCTACCCTATGACCACATTGCGGCCTTCGAGCCCGTGGCCATCCTCGGCACCATCCCGCACATGCTGGTCGTGGGCGCCAAGCAGCCCTTCAAAACGGTAGCCGATCTGGTCGCTGCCGGCAAGGCCCAGCCCGGCAAGCTGGCCTATGCCTCGGGCGGCAACGGCACCATCTTGCAGATGCAGGGCGAGCTGCTGCAGCAGCAGACCGGCGCCCGCTTTATCCACATCCCCTACAAGGGCGACACCCCGGCCTTGCAGGACACCCTGGGCGAGCAGGTGCAGTTCATGTTCGCGCCCGTAGCCGCTGCACTGCCCCATGTGCAGGCCGGCAAGCTGCGTGCGCTGGCCGTTACCTCTGCCAAGCGCCTGCCTGCGCTACCTGATGTGCCGACGATGGGCGAAGTGGGCATGAAGGACTTTGTCGTCGAGCAATGGCAGGCCGTGTTTGCGCCGGCCAAGACGCCCCAGGCCGTTGTGCAGCGCCTGAACCAGGACATCAACCAGGCATTGAAAGACCCCGCCGTCGTGGCACTGCCGACAAGCTGGGCATCAGCCTGGTGGGTGGCACACCCCAGCAGCTGGGCGCGCTGCAAAGGCCGATTCGGCCAAGTGGGCCCAGGTCATCAAAGACGGAAACATCAAGGCGAGTAACCAAAGCCGATAAGGCGCCAGCCATTCCGACACCCCATTTTTTTTATCCCTCCCAACGGACCAACACCATGAGCCAACTTCCCGACATCATCCGTGACATCGAGCGCGTCAGCGCCGACGTCGTTGCCAAGGCCAGCAGCTTCCAGGCCGCCATTCTGGCCGACGTGGCCGGCCGCCGCGGCACCATGCATGCACGGGTGGCACCCGTCCACCAAAACATGCAGGTCGCAGGCCCGGCCTTCACGGTCGAGGTGCGCCCCGGCGACAACCTGATGATCCATGCCGCCATCGCGCTGGCCGAGCCCGGCGATGTGCTGGTGATCGATGGCAAGGCGACCAGACGGCCGCGCTGATGGGCACCTTGATGCTCAGCGCCTGCAAGAAGCGGGGCCTGGCAGGGGTGATCGTCGACGGCGCGATCCGCGACAAGCTCGAAATCCTGGAGCTGGACTTCCCCGTGTTCAGCGCCGGCTTCAACCCCGCTGGCCCACCAAGTTTGTGCCCGGCCGCATCAACCACCCGATCTCGGCCGGTGGCACCACGGTCAACCCGGGTGACCTGGTCGTGGGCGACGCCGATGGCGTGGTCGTGATCGAGCGCGCCAAGGCGCCTGCGTTGATGGCCCTGGCCGACAAGAAGGTGGCCGATGAAGCCGCCCGTATCGACGCCATTGCCCGTGGCGACACGGCATCGAAATGGCTGCCTGCTGCACTGCGTGCGGCCGGCGTGCTCCAGGAAGGAGAATCGCTGTGAAACCCGCCATCATCGTCACCGGCGCCGATCTGGCGCAGCAAGCACTGAACCTGCTTGGCGGCTACGAAGTCATCTACGCCGGCAAGACACCGACCGAAGACGACCTGGTCGCGCTGGCGAGGCAATATGACCCGGTGGCCATCATCGTGCGCTACGGCAAGGTCGGCGCAACGGTCATGGATGCGGCCCCGTCGCTCAAGGTCATCTCCAAGCACGGCAGCGGTACCGACACCATCGACAAGGTGGCCGCCAAGGCACGTGGCATCGAGGTCGTGGCCGCCGTGGGCGCCAATGCTGCGGCCGTGGCCGAGCAGGCCTTGGCGCTGCTGCTGGCTTGCGCCAAGTCCGTCGTGGCGCTCGATGCACGCATGCATGCCGGCCACTGGGACAAGGCACGCACAAGAGCCTGGAGCTGGGCGGCCGCACCATTGGCCTGGTAGGGCTGGGCGCCATCGGCCTGCGCTTTGCCAAGATGGCCGATGCGCTGGGGCATGCGCGTGATCGGCTTTGACCCCTTTGCCAAGAACCTGCCAGCCTATGTGCAGAGCGTGGACCTGGACACCCTCTGGCGCGAGGCCGATGCGATCTCGCTGCACTGCCCGCTGACGGAAGAGAACCGGGGCATGCTCAATGCCAGCAGCCTGGCGCAGTGCAAGCGTGGCGTCATCGTTGTCAACACCGCGCGCGGCGGGTTGATCGACGAGGCTGCCTTGCTCGATGCCGTGCGCGCGCGCCAGGTGATGGCTGCGGGCCTGGACAGCTTTGCGGTGGAGCCGATGGCCGCCGGCCACCCCTTCCAGCGCGAGCCGCACTTTGTCCTCAGCCCCCACATCGGCGGCGTGACCAGCGATGCCTACGTGAACATGGGCGTGGGCGCAGCCCAGAACCTGCTGGCCGTGCTGGCCAAGGCGCCAGCCACGGCCTGAGGCACTGGCTGGATCACGGGCAAGCCAGCGTTGCTTGCCCTTGCCTAACAACGGGCCGGGCATGCACCCGGCCCCAGCAAACACTAAGAGGCTGCAAGCATGCGACCCGTTAAGGAACGCCTGAAAGACAGGAGACAAAGATGAAGCAGGTTTTTAACCGCCGCTGGCCGATGGCGCTTGCGGCCCAAGCGCTGGGCAGCATCGCCTTGGCAGCAGGCATGGCAGGCGCGCTGCCCGCCCAGGCGCAAGCCCCTGGCCCGACAAGCCATCAAGCTCGTCGTGCCCTACCCGCCCGGCGGCAATGCCGACAACACCGCGCGACTTTTGGCCACCCAGCTGGGCAGCCGGCTAGGCCAGCAAGTGATCGTAGACAACCGCCCCGGCGGCAGCGGCACGATTGGCGCGGCGGCGGTGGCCAAGGCTGCGCCCGACGGCTATACGCTGCTGCTCGATGCGACGGCCTTTACCGTCAACCCCAGCCTGTTTGCCAAACTGCCCTACCAGCCGGCCAAGGATTTCGCGCCGATCTCGCTGATCAACCAGGTGCCCTTGCTGCTGGTGGTGCCCGCCAGCTCGGCACTGCATACGGTGGCCGACCTGAGCCGTGCCGCGCAGGCGCGCCGGGCAAGCTCAGCTATGCCTCGGCGGCAACGGCGGCGCGCAGCATCTGGCGGCGGAGCTGTACAAGCAAGGCGCCAAGCTGGAGATGACGCATATCCCCTATCGCGGTGGCGCGCCGGCGCTGACCGATCTGATCGGGGCCAGGTGGATGTGATGTTCAGCGCCACCACGGCCAGTGGCCCCTTTGTCAAAGGCGGCAAGCTGCGCGCGCTGGCGATCACCTCCGCCCAGCGCAGCGATGGCTGGGAGCAGCTGCCGACGATGGCCGAATCGGGCCTGGCCGGTTTTGAGGTGAACGAGTGAATGGCCTCTTTGCCCCGGCGGGCACACCGCAGCCCGTGCTGCAGCGGCTGGAGGCCGAACCCGCGCCATCGTGGCCAGCCCCGAGATGCAGAAACGCTTTGCCGAACTGGGTGTACAAGGCGTAGGCTCCAGCGCGCAGGCCTTCTCGAGCTTTGTGCAGGCCGAAACCGCCAATGGGCCGGCGTGATCCGCGCCAGCGGCATTCGCATGGATTGAGAAAGAGACAAGCACATGTTCAAGAAGAAAAATCTGCCAGCACTGGCCGTGCAAACGCTGGTGGCAGCAGCAGCGCTGGCGGCCAGCGCCAGCTTTGCACAGGCTCCCGCCTACCCGCCAAACCGGTGCGGTTGATTGTGGGCTTTGCCGCAGGCGGCCCCACCGATGTGGTGGCACGCGCCTTTGCCGACTACGCAGGCCGCACCCTGGGCCAGCCTTTTGTGGTCGACAACAAGCCCGGCGCCAACACCATCCTGGCTGCGCAAGCGGTGGCCAGTGCACCGGCCGATGGCTATACCTTGCTGTTTGCCGCCACCAACCACACGATGATTCCGGGCCTCTACAGCGGCCGGGTCAAGTTTGATGCGCTCAAGTCCTTCCAGCCGCTGTGCACGGTCGCGACCAGCCCACGGTACTGGTGGTGCAGCCGGGCCTGCCGGTCAAGAGCCTGGCCGATTACATGGCGCGTGCCCGCAAGGAGCCCGGGCGCACAACGGCCGGCACCGCCGGCATGGGCAGCTCCGGCCACTTTGCGACCGAGATGTTTGCGCGCGCCAATGGCCTGCAGCTGAACCATGTGCCCTACAAAGGCGCGGCCCCGGTGGTCACTGATCTGATGGGCGGTCAGCTCGACAGCTCGTTCGCCACCTTGGCTCGGTGCTGCCGCAGATCAAGAGCGGCAAGCTCACAGCCCTGGCTGTCGCCTCGCCCAAGCGCTCGTCGCTGCTGCCCGAGGTGCCCACCTTTGCCGAGGCTGGTGGCGGCAAGTACTCGGCCGATGCCTGGTATGGCGTGATGGCGCCCGCCGGCCTGCCCGCCGCAATTGCGCAGCAGCTGGAGAAAGCCGCCCGCGACTTTGCCGGCAACGCCGCTACCGTGGACAAGCTGCACAGCCTGGGGCTGGACGCCGACTCGACCTGCGGCCCGGCCTTTGGCAGCCAGGTGGCGCGCGAGGTGATGACCTATACCCAGATTGCGCGCGAGCTGGATCTCAAAGCCGATTGATCCGGCCACTGCATCCAACCCCATACCTATACCTATCTTCAGGAGACACCATGCCCCGCTTTATCCAACCCCTGATCGCCGCTTGCGCGCTGGCCGCCAGCATCGCGCATGCCGCCTTCCCGAGCGCCCCATCACCATCGTCGTGCCCTACGCCCCGGGCGGCGCGGCCGATGCGGTGGCCCGTGTGCTGGCCACGCGCATGGGCGCCAAGCTGGGCACCAGCGTGATCGTGGAGAACAAGGCTGGCGCCAGCGGCACCATTGGCGCAAGCTTTGTGGCCAAGGCCAAGGCCGATGGCTACACCATGCTCTACGACGCGACACCCTACTCGATCAACCCGCATCTGTTTGCCAAGATGCCCTATGCAGCCAATGCGCTGCAACCGCTGTCGCTGGTGCTGCTGGCCCCCAATGCGCTGGTGGTCAAGGCAGAGTCGCCGCTGAAGAATGTGAACGACCTGATCGCCAAGGCCAAGGCCGAACCGGGCAAGATCAACTTTGCATCGGGCGGCAGCGGCACCGTGCAGCGCCTGGCGGCCGAGCTGTTCCGCCAGAAGCTGGGCCTGGACATGGTGCATGTGCCCTACAAGAGCGGTGGCCCGGCGATTGCCGATGTGATGGGCGGGCAGGTGGACTTCATGTTCGCCACCGTGGCTGCTTCCTACCCGCTGGTGAGCGGCGGCAAACTGCGTGCGCTGGCCGTGTCTTCGCCCCAGCGCTCGGCGCGCCTGCCGGAGGTGCCCACGGTGGCCGAGACCGTCATCCCCGGCTACGAAGCCTATGAATGGAATGGCGTGCTGTTGCCCGCTGGTACGCCAGATGCTATCTCCCAGCAACTGTACCAGGCGATTGCTGAGGTGCTCAAGGAGCCTGAGTGCAGCAACGCCTGTCGGACCTGGGCGCGCAGGCCGTGGCTCGACACCGGCAGAGTTCAGCGCCTTTCTGAAAAAGGAAGATGCCAAATGGGGCGAGGTGGTGAAAAAAGGCAATATCAAACTGGACTGATTCCTTCCCGCTGGCCGCCGCTGCTGCAGCGGCCAGCCCCGCACCATAAAACGCCCCCACCGAGATGACCTTGCCTGATCTCACGACCCCTGTCCCGCATTCGGTTGGCCTGGACCGACCCACGCGCACCTTGCCTGCGCTGGCCTGCGACAGCCATATGCATGTCTTCGACAAGCGCTTTGCGCCGTCGGCACACTGGCCGCGTACGCCACCCCATGCGCCGGTGGCGGCCTACCGGCAGCTGCAGCAGCGCCTGGGCACCTCACGCACGGTGGTGGTTACGCCATCGACCTATGGCACCGACAATGCCTGCACCCTGGATGCGCTTGACCAACTGGGCAACAGCGCACGCGGCGTGGCGGTGGTGGATGCGGCGGTGAGCGATGCCGAGCTGGCGCGCCTGGCGGCGCGGCGCGTGTGCGGGCTGCGGGTGAACTTTGTCTCGCCCCAGTCCTGGGGCACGACCACGCCCGAGATGCTGCAGACCCTGGCGCAGAAGCTGGCACGCCACCCGGACTGCGCTGGCTGGCATATCCAGGTGTTTGCCGAGCCCGCGCAGATCATCGCACTGCAGCCAGTGCTGCAGCAGTTGCCGGTGCCCTTGGTGATCGACCATCTGGGCCGCATGGACCCGGCCGAAGGCGCATCGGCCAAGGCCTATGGCGTGCTGCGCCGTCTGCTTGATGGCGGCCATTGCTGGTCAAGCTCTCGGGCGCCTATATGCGCTCCCAGGTGCATGGCCCCAGCTATGCCGATACCGTGCCGCTGGGCCGCGCGCTTGTGCAGGCCACGCCCGAGCGTCTGGTGTGGGGCTCTGACTGGCCGCACACCACCGAGCGGCCGGGCACCGTCAACGATACCGACCTGGTCCATCTGCTGCAGGCCTGGTCGGTGAGCGATGCGGTGATGGACCGCATTCTGGTGGACACCCCGCCCAGCTTTATGGCTTTCGGTCTTGCTAAACCCTGGCAAGATCCTGCACACCCCTACCGTTTTTGATGCCAAAAAGGCCGCCCATGTTTTTGCTGCAATCCCCTGAAGTCCGCACCCTGGACACCTTCAGCGCCATGCCCGAGTCCTTTCGCCGCCGTGAGCGCAGCGCCTGGGCTGATGCCAACCGGGGCGGCGCGATAACAGATTCGTTTTTGGAAGGCCCGGTGTTTGACGAGGCCGGTAACCTCTATGTCAGCGATATCCCCTGGGGCCGCATTTTCCGCATTGATGCGCAGGGCCAGTGGAGCCTGGTCGCAGAGTACGACGGCGAGCCCAATGGCCTGAAGTTTCTGGCCCCCGGCAAGCTCTTGGTCACCGACTACAAGAACGGCCTGATGCAGCTGGATACGGCCAGCGGCGCGGTAAGCCCTTACCTGGAGCGCCGCAACAGCGAGAGCTTCAGGGCGTGAACGACCTGATTTTTGATGCGGAAGGCAACCTGTACTTTACCGACCAGGGCCAAAGCGGCCTGCATGACCCGAGCGGGCGCCTCTACCGCCTGCGGCCCCATGGCCAGCTTGATCTGCTGCTCAGCAATGTGCCCAGCCCCAATGGCGTGGCGCTGTCACCCGATGGCCGCGTGCTGTATTTGGCAGTGACGCGTGGCAACTGCGTCTGGCGCGTGCCCCTGCTGCCCGATGGCAGCGTCGCCAAGGTGAGCAGTTCTTCACCTCGTACGGGCCCAGCGGCCCCGATGGCCTGGCTGTCGATGCCCAGGGCCATGTGCTGGTGGCCAACCCGGGCTTGGGCTATGTCTGGGTGCTGAACCACCTGGCCGAGCCGGTGCAGGTGCTGTGCGGCATCAAGGGCAGCTCCACCACCAACCTGGCCTTTGGGGGCGCAGAGCGAAAGCAGCTGTTTGTCACCGATTCGACCTATGGCCGCATTTGACGACCAGCATGGCCACGCCAGGCATGCCAATTCACCAAGGGGTCTGAACGCGGTCTCGGGCGATCCGCTGTGTTGTCTTTCTTGTCCATAGCTTGCTATGGACTGCAAAAGACGCCTTGCGTCTCATCCCGATCCGCGCCCATCCCATTAGGCACAGCTTTGGCAGAGCGTACCTAGCGCAGCGTAAACGCAAAGCGCAGCGTGTCATTGGCCGCCTGCGCCGGCACGCTGGCATGCACCTCATTCGGGTAGCGCTGCAGCCGCACGCGCAGGCCCCAGCGGAGAGCGCTTCCAGCCGCTCGGCCAGCATGCGGGCCGATTCCGGATCGCCATCGCGTCGCGGTCGCCACGACTACCATCAGGCGGCTGGTGGCGCCCACCTTGCCGGCCTGCACCTTGTCGCGGAACACGCGCTCCTCCTCCAGAATATGCTGGCCGTTCCACTCCATCGAGGGGCTGGCGGCCACAATCGCCTCAAAGGCCTGGGGGCGCTCGTACAGCGCGTAAAGCGCAAACAGCCCGCCAAAGGAATGGCCAAACAGCGACTGGCGCTCCAGGTTGACGGGGTAGCGCTGGGCGATCTCGCCGCGCAGCTTGCCGGTCAGAAAATCCAGAAACGGCGCGCGCGCACCGCTCTTGTACTTGGCAAAGGCCCGCACCTCGGGCGACTGCGGCTCGCGCAGCTGGGCCGTGTAGTCGGCCATGCGGCGCACATCCCAGGCTTGTCACCCGGGTAGCCGACGCCCACAATGATCGCCTTGCCCACGGGCAGGTAGTCCTGCACCCAGCGCGCCTGCGCGAAGGAGCCAAAGTAGGCATTGCCATCGAGCACATAGAGCACCGGGTATCCGCCCTTGGGGGCTCGCCCTTGTCGGGTGCGGAGACAAAGATGCGGTAGATCTCGCCACCGTCCGATGCCATGTCCCAGACCTGGGTGGCCGGCATCACATAGGGGCTGGCGGGGGTGGCTGCGGTGCTGGGCGTGGCCGTAGCAGGTGCATCGTCTGCAGCGCCCTGCGGGGCGGTTTGGGCCCCCGCCTGCGGTGCCGTGGCCAGCAAGCCGGCCAGCAGCGCCGCGCAGGCGCTTGGGTAGAGGGTGGACAAGCGCATGGGTGGCTTAGAAATCATGGCGCAGGTTAGCACTGAACTTGCGCGGCTCGCCAACGGCGCGTACTCGCGGCCATACAGGTGGCGGTAGCTGCGGTCGGTCAGGTTGCTGACGACCATGTTCAGCTGGGTCTTGGGGGTAATACGGTATTTGGCGTTCAGGCCCACCAGCACCAGCGCGCCCTGCTCGATGGTCCAGGCATTGGCACCCGAGCCGCCGTTTTTATAGGCCTTGTTGGTGGCAGCCACATTGCCACCCAGCGACCACTGCGTGCCCGGCAGCTGGTAGTTGGCGGCCAGGCGCATGCTGTGGCGCGGCTGCTCGGTGCGGAAGCGCTGGTCCTTTTGCGGGCCGGCCACATACTCGGCACTGGTATAGGTGTAGCCCGCAGCCAGGTTCAGCTCGCGGCTCACCTGGCCGTTTACGCCCAGGTCAAAGCCCTGGCTGACGACCTTGCCCGCTGCCGTGTAGCAGGCGCCGCCGCAGACATTGCTGGGGTTGTTGGGCACGGAGGAATCGAGCACCGCCAGGTTGGACTGCGCCAGGCGGAACACGGCGGCCGAGACATTGAGGCGCTTGTTCAGCAGCTCGCCCTTGATACCCACTTCGTAGTTGGCGCCCACCACCGGGTCGAGCACATTGCCATCCTGGCTGCGGTTGGTCTGGGGGTTGAAGATGTCCGAGTAGCTGGCATAGGCCGAGTACTGGGCGTTGATGTCATACACCAGCCCCGCATAGGGCGTGACCACGCCCTTCTCCTTGGGCGCCACAACACCGGTCAAGCTGTTCTTGCGCTCGTAGTTGCTGATGCGGGTGCCGGTGATCAGCTTGAGCGCGTCGGTCAGGCTCCAGCGCGCGACGCCATAGACACCCATATTGCTGGTCTTGGTCTTGCTGGTCGATGCGCGCAGGCCATCGGGGATGGGCCCAGGCCTTCGGGATCAAAGGTGTAGACATTGATTGGGGTGGTGGACGAGTAGCCGGTGCCGGCATTCTCATCACGGTAGCTGGTGCCGTTGACGCCCAAGGTCAGCTCATGGCGGCGGCCCAGAAAATCAAACGGCCCCGTCGCATAGACATCGACCACATTGGCGTGCATCACCGAGGTGTAGTTGCGCTGGCGGCTGCCGATGAAGAGGCCATCGCCGGTCACAGGGTTCAGGTTGCCCGAGAGACTGCTGAAGTTCTCGATATCGTTGTTGGTCTTTTGCCAGGCGTAGTTGGCCTTCAGGCTCCAGGCGCCGGCCAGCTGCTGGGCAGGCCCACGGTGTAGATGTTGTAGTCGCGCACCGAGCGGTGGTCGGCATCGCCCCAGAAGGACGAGCGGGGCAGCCGGCATCGCTGCCATCGGCCGCCAGCGGCACGCCAAAATGGCCCGGCTCGTGTCCTTTTGCAGCTGCACGCTGGCGCTCAAGGTGGTCGTGGGGCCCAGGTCGGCCTCGACAATGCCGTAGCCCGCATAGCGGTCGCGGTAGACATAGTCGGTAAACGACTCGCTGTTATCGGCCACGGCCACCAGGCGGCCCCGGATCACGCCCGAGTCGATCAGCGGGCCCGACACATCGCCCACCAGGCGCCGCTCTTTCCAGGAGCCCAGCTGCACCTCGCCCTGGGCCTGGAAAGTGTCGGTCGGGCGCTTGAGC
This sequence comes from Comamonas sp. JC664, assembly GCF_042647185.1. NCBI lineage: Bacteria > Pseudomonadati > Pseudomonadota > Betaproteobacteria > Burkholderiales > Comamonadaceae > Comamonas > Comamonas sp. JC664. The sequence continues at coordinate 7,979 of NZ_JBHRUZ010000010.1, read as the reverse complement.
ACCATGTTGACCGTGCCGCCCGGGCTGCCAGCACCGGCCATCAGGCCGGCCGCGCCTTGCAGCACCTCGACCCGGTCGACAAAGGCGCTGTCGAACTTGGGCGAGCGGTGCCGCTGTCGATGCCCGAAGGCGTGGCCATGCCATCGACCTGGGCCTGCATGCTAAAGCCCCGGCTGTAGTAGTTGGCGCCAATGCTGCCGCCATCGACCGCAAACACGCCACTCACTGCGCGCAGCGCATCATCGACCGAGGTCATGCCGGCGTCGTCCATCTGCTGGCGGGTGATGACCGTCAAGGTCTGCGGTGTTTTCGCGCTGGCTCAGGTTCAGCTTGGAGCTGGTGCTCGAAATGCGCCGCCGCATAGCTGCCACTGCCCTCGGTGGTGCCACTGCGCTGGACCGCGGCCGTCACGGTGACCGTGTTCAAGGTCATGTCCGATGCCCCAGCCGCACTGCCCGCTGCCGCAGGGTTGGCCGCCGGCAGCTTGCGCAGCACATAGGTGGCGCCCCCTTGCTTGACCACCTCAAAGCCGCTGCCGCGCAGCAGCTGGGCAAAGCCCTCCGCCTCGCCATAGCTGCCTTGCAAGCCACCGCTGCGCAGCCCCGCCAAGGTGGACTGCTCAAACACCAGCTGCACTCCTGCCGTTGCCGCGTACTGCGCCAGCACATCCGACAGCGGGCCCGCTGCAATCGCATAGCTTTTGGCGCCGGCGGCCGGCTCTGCCGCCAGGGCCCAAGGTGCTGCCAGCGCCAGGCCTGCGGCACTGCCGCCAACCAAGGTGGCACGGATGGCGCCATGCAGCAAAGCCAGGGCAAAGCGCTCGCGGTGCCGGCTGCGGCGATGGAAGAGAGAGTCATGGTTCGTCGTCCTGGTGATCTGGAAAGAAAAGAGCGGCACTGCATAGCGCCATTGCCCTGTACACCGAACGAGATCCAAAAAGTGATCACCTGAAGCGAAAAATAGTGGGGAAAATTTTCGCGGTGGCAAAATCCGGCTGCAGCGGGCTGCAAAACAAGCAGCGGTGGCCGCAAGACAAGCAGCGGTGGCTGCAGAAACTGCGGCTGTGGTGGCCAGCCATGCACACCCCAGCAACGCCCTGTCGCTCTGGTGATGCCCCCAATACGCCCGTCAGCAAAGCGTAAGATCACGCAGATAGATTTTGTAATACAAAGCAGCAAACGGTCTGTGCGTGGCGCTTCCAGCAAGCACTGCGCCGCCATCAGCCAGCCGCACAAAGACAGGCATCCATCAGCAAACCAGGACAGGGGGAGACCATGGCAAGACGCAAGAAAAGCAGTGGATTGGAAGACATGCTGGACCTCTTGGCGCTGCTCCCCTGGTGGATCTGTGTGGCACTGGCGGGAGCGAGCTATGTGTTCCTGCACCGGCTGGCGGTCGTGCCGCAAACGGCTACCTGGCAGGCCGCCCCGCCGACATGATGGCAGCCGTGGTCCAGAAGGGGCTCATCTTTGGGCTGGCGTCCATCGGCCAATACCTGCTGCCCTTGATGTGCTTGGTGGCCGCTGCCATGTCGGCCTGGCGCCGAAAGCAGCGCCAGGCCCTCGTCAAAGGCGTGGTGCAGGCGCAGGATGTGGCTGTGCTGGGCGACATCAGCTGGCGCGAGTTTGAACTTCTGGTGGGCGAGGCCTACCGCTGCAGGGCTTTCGCATCATCGAGCTGGGCGGCAACGGGCCCGATGGCGGCGTGGACCTGGTGCTGCTCAAGGGCGGCGAAAAATTCTCGTGCAGTGCAAGCAGTGGAAGGCCCAGCGTGTGGGCGTTGCCACTGTGCGTGAACTCTATGGCGTGATGGCCGCCAGGGGCGCGACGGGCGGCTTTGTGGTCACCTCCGGCCGCTTCAGCAACGACGCCCAGGCCTTTGCACGGGGTCGCAATATCACCTTGGTCGATGGCCCCCAGCTGTTGGCGATGGTGCAGCGGGCGCGGCAATCGCTGGTGAATGGCCCCAAGGCTACGCAAGCCAGCGGCACCTCGGCTGCATCAACCGCGCGCACCAACGTTGCGACGGCCTCGGCTGCCGCCCCCGTTGCAGCAGCCCCTGCCCCTGCCCAACCCAGCTGCCCGCGCTGCAGCGCCGCGATGGAGCTGCGCACCGCACGCCAGGGCGCCCATGCCGGCAAGTCCTTCTGGGGCTGCTCGACCTTCCCGGGTTGCCGTGGCACGCTTGCGGCGGGTAATGGCTGCATGAAGGTTTTTCCATGCGCTTGTTGTCCACCTCTCGCAATGCAGGCGGTCGCAACCTGCAGCGCTCGCTGATACTGCTGGCCCTGGTCTGCTGCGCCGCGCCTGCCTTTGCGCAAAAGTCCGTGTACCGCTGCGAAACGGCTGGGCGCGTGAGCTACTCGGATGCGCCTTGTGTGGGCGCTACGGAAATCGACACCACGCCTACCCAGGGCATGGACAAGATGACGGGCAAGAGCCGCAAAGGCAATGACGTGCAGCGTGCCGAACGCAACGCTGCCTTTGCAGAAGCCATCCAGCCCCTGTCAGGGATGAACGCCGATGAGTTACCGGTGTACCAGCACCGTTTCAAGCTCAGCCCCGCCGACAAGCTTGAATGCGCACGGCTGGACAACCGCCTGCCAGCGCTCAAGCAAGCGGTGCAAGCAGCAGCGGCGAGTGACCTGGCCCAGGCCGAGGTCGATCTGTACAAGGCGCGCAACCGCTTCAATGATCTGAACTGCTAAGCGCCCGCTGCGGCAGACACGGCCAACTGCTACTTTGCACGGCGGTCTCTCAAAGATTCAACGCCAACTCCGGCCCCTCTGCCCAGGAGACACAGGTACACATCGCATGGCCGCGCAAGGCAGGCGCAATGCTGTCGCGGTGGATGGGGTTGCCACTGACCACCTCGGTCAAAACAAGCGCCGCAGACACCGCGCCGGCACTCATAGCCCGTCCAGGCACCTGAGGCCAGCAAGGCATCGAGCAGCGATTGGCCAGGCGCCAATCGATGCGCTGGCCCGACTGCACCAGCGTGACCCGCAATGGACCGTCGCTGGCATCGGCAGCCGCACCAAAGCTCTCGCTGTGGATGCGCTCGGGCGCCCAGCCCAGTTGCGCTGCAGCGGCGCGCACGGCGCCCACCAAACCGGCAGGACCGCAGACATAGACCTGGCTGCCGGGCACTTGCGCGGCCAGCAAGCCGGGCAGGTCCAGGCTGCTGCGGCCGATATGGGTCTGGCCAGGCAGGCGGGTGCCAGCGGATACTGCCGGGTGGCGTCGTGCACGATCTGGTGCAGGCAAAGCGCTGCCCTGCTTGCTGCAGATGCTCGGCCATGCTGAGCAACGGCGTGATGCCGATGCCGCCGCCGATCAAAAGCGTGTACGGTGCATCGGGCTGCAGCGCGAATTCATGGGCCAGCTCCAGCACACGCACCGGGTCCCCTACGGCCAGCTGGTCGTGGATGAACTGCGATCCGCCCTGGCTCTGCGCGGTGCGCAGCACGGCGATGCTGTAGTGGTCCAGTGCCGGGCCGGTGTGCAGCAAGGAGTAGCGCCGCACGCGGCCGTCCATATCCAGGGCGATATGCGCGCCGGGTTCTGCACCGGGCAGCATCTGGCCTGCGGCGTGGCGCAGCACCAGACGCACGATGTCGGTGGCGATGGCTTGCTTGTCAGCAACCACCAGGTCCAGGCTTGTCAGGGGTTCCATGGGCATTCTCAAGGGTTGTAGGGCGAGGCTTCCAGCAGGCGCCAGCGCTGGGGCAGGTTCAGCGGCGTGCTGCGCCAGCTGTCCACCTGGAACTCGATCCAGCGCCCGGTTCCTCCTGTCTGGTCGATGTCGCATCGACCCCAAATGGGCGCGCGCATGGCCGGTCAGCTGCAACTGGCGCGCGCCTTCAAAATCTGGAAAGACCAGGCCGCAGCGCGACTCCAGCTCCAGATTGCCCAAGGTGTTGAACATGCTGTTGCCGTTGAAATCGGGGATGCGCAGCACCCGGCCCTGTTGTTGCACAAAGCCGGGCGGCCTCCCGGTGCGATACATCGGCCTCGCCGCTGGGCCCAGGCTGGCGATGAACAAGGTGTCGGCGCCGCGATCCAGGCCGAGGTGGCCTCGTCCAGCAGCGTGTGCCCGAGGTGACAGCGGTACTGGTGCGGTGCTCGCTGCCGCTTCTGCCTCCAGTGGCAGCAGCTCGCGCTTTTGGGATATAGCGGGGGCAGACCGGAAAGGCCTGGCCCACCGCCACCGCCAGTGCCTGCGCCGATGCCTGCGCTGTTACCTGGCTGACATGGCCATTGATGCGCAGGCGCCTGCGGGTCTGCAGCTCGATCAGCAGCACGGCGATGGATTGCGGGGCTGCTAAGATCGGCGATGGGGGCCATGCGGGCCAGCCACGCTCTGCGGGTCGCTGCTGGCCACCTGCAGGCTGCGCAGGTCATCGCTGGCCTGCACAAAGCCGGGCTCGCCACTCAGCATGCAAGCCCACATGGCGCCTGCCGCATCGGCTGCGCCCAGCACGCACCAGCGCTGCTGGCCGACAAAGTTGCGCGCTGCCGCCGGAATGCCGGGGCTGATATTGCGGCTGTTGTATGAGCGCAGTGCCGCGCTCGCCCGTGCGCTGCTGCACCAGGCGTTCGCCAGTGTGAAAGATGTGGTCATCCATAACGGCTCCTTGGTGGCGGCAGGGTCGCAAAAGCTGTCAGCCAGGCGGCTTAAAGGTCACCAAGGTGTGGCCCGCGTCCAGGTGGCGCGACAGATCCAGCACGCCGGTGTGCCAGGGATGGTCTTGTCGCGCACCAGCGCAATGCCGGTGGGTGCCAGGCCTGCGCCCGCACCAAACACGTCGGCGCAACCGCGCAGGCAACGATGTGGTCCAGCACCGCTTCATACAGTGCATGGCCGGGGTGTTCTGGCTTGACCAGTTCGGCAGGCCAGCGCACGCCCGTGCCTTGGAACACCAGGTCAAAGTCCCGGTTCTTTTCCTTGAGCTCATAGGCCAGGAACAGCGCGTTCACGACACGGCCCAGCGCTTCTTGCGTGCCGGATTGGGGATCGGAAAAAACAACGATGACGGTTTTCATAAATAGTCCTTTCGAGGACGGCGCGTAGTGACAAAACTGGAGTTGCCGTCTCGGAAGCAAATTTATCTATTTACTCAAACTTGATAAATGCCAGAGAATGATTTGATTCTTCACTTTTTGCAGCAATTACCCCACCATGGACCGCCTCCACGCCATTGATGTCTTTTTGGCAATTGCCGAGCAGGGCAGCCTGACCCGCGCTGCCGAGGCGCTGGAGCTGTCCCTGCCCAGCGTGGTGCGCACGCTGGCTGCGCTGGAGAAGCACCTGGGCGTGCGCCTGTTCAACCGCAACACGCGGCGCCTGCCATCACCGACGAAGGCCGCGCCTACCGGGTGCATGCGCTGGCCATCCGCGCGCAGTCGCCGAGTCGGAGCAGGCCATGAGCCGGGCGCAGGCCGAGCCCCTCGGGCAGCATCAGCCTGACGGCCTCCGTCAAATTTGGCGAGCTGCATGTGGCCCGCTGGTGGCCAGCTACCTGCAGCGCTACCCGCAGGTGGAGGTGCAGCTCTTGCTGCTCGACCGCGTGGTCAACCTGGTGGAAGAAGGTCTGGACCTGGCCGTGCGCATTGCGCCGCTGCCCGATTCCAGCCTGGTGGCGCGCCATGTTGTGGACATCCACCAGGTGATTGCCGCCAGCCCTGCGTTGGTTGCCGCCTGCGCATGCCCCAGCAGCCGCAAGACCTGGCTGCGCTGCCTGCATCGAGTTTGGCGGTGTGGGCGACGCCAACCTCTGGGAGTTTGTCAGCCAGGGCCGGCCCGAGCGCGTCAAGGTAAAGGGCCGCATGCGCTGCAATACCGTGGCGGCAATATCGCCGGCTGCATTGCCGGCCAGGGCTTTGGCCGCTTTCTGCACTACCAGGTGATGGATGCGATTGCGCGCGGCGAGCTGGTCCGCATCTTGCCAGGCCACGCCCCCGCGCCTCGCCCGCTGTCCCTGGTCTACCCGAGCAAGCACCATGGCACGGTGCGGGTGTCGACCCTGGTTGAGCATTTGGCTGAGCAGCTGCGCGCGCGGCTGGGGGAGTTTGCGCCTTCTGCAGAAAAGCGCTGAAAGGCTGGGCTGCAGCAGCGCCGCTAGTTGGCCGTCGCGCTATCGGCCAGCTCGCCTTTGAAGCGCCCCGCCAGGTGCTCGATAAACGCCCGCACCACCGGTGGCAAGCCCCGCCTGGTGGTGAACACGATATGCACAATGCCTGTCTCCGTGCGCCATTGCGGAAACACATGGACGAGGCTGCCGCGCTCGGCTCCTTGCTGCAAAAGTGCTCGGGCAACAGCGCAATGCCCAGGCCAGCCAAGGCCGCTGAGCGCAACGCGCCAAAATCGGCGCAGGTCATGCGGGGCGTGTGGCTGATGACGCTGGGCTGGCCATCGCCATCCCAGAACTCCCAGCTGATGGTGCCGGTCTGCTCGGTGCTGGCCAAGGTGGGTAGCTCGCCCAGCAGCTGCAGATCGCCTTTTTGGCACTGCTTGGCGAGGCTGGGCGCAGCCACCAGAATGCGGTTTGAATGGCCCAGCGTGCGCATCACCAGGCGGCGTCGGTCGTCAAGCTGGTGCGCACGCGGATGGCCACATCGATGCGCTCGTCGATCAGGTTGACGGGCCGATCGGCGGCCACCATCTGCAGCTGTGCCTTGGGGTAGGTCTGCAAAAAATCGGTCAGGGTGGGCGAGAGGATTTCCATCAGCCCCAAGGGCAGCTGCAGCGCACGACACCATGGGGTTCGCCCAGCGCATCGGACACGACGGCATCGGCCTGCTGCACATCGAGCACGATGGTGCGGCAGCGCTCGTAAAACGCCTGGCCCACCTCGGTCACCCGAAAGCGCCGGGTGGAGCGCTCGATCAGCCGCACACCCAAGCGCGACTCCAACGCCGCAATGCGCCGGCTCAAGGTGGACTTGGGCATGCCCAGCGCGCGGCCTGCTGCGGCAAAGCCGCTGTGCAGCACCACCTCGGCAAACAGCGCGTAGTCGTTGATATCTCGCATGGGCCTTATCCCGCTTTGTCTAAATATTGGAACAATGATATCCACTTTACCCGTCTACCGAAAACTTTGTTCCACCTGCATCATTACATTCACTGCGACGAACGGTTCGGCGCACACCTCAAGGAGTAGGAAAAATGGAACGCAATTTTGACAAACAAGGTCGTCGTAGTCACCGGTGGCACCAGCGGTATTGGCCTGGCCACCGCCAAGAAATTTGCCAGCGAAGCGCCTATGTGTTTGTCACGGCCGCCGCAGCAAGAGCTGGACAAGGCCGTCCAGGCGATTCGGCCCCCGCGCCACCGGTGTGCGGGCCGACATGTCCAAACTGGCCGACATTGACCGCCTCTACGACGCCGTGCAGCAAAGCCATGCGCAAATCGATGTGCTCTACGCCAATGCCGGCGGTGGCTCGATGCTGCCCCTGGGCCGCCATCACCGAGGAGCACTTTGATGCCACCTTTGGCACGAATGTGAAGGGCCTCGTGTTTACGTCAAAAGGCTTTGCCGCTGCTGCGCGATGGCGCCTCCGTCGTGCTGACGGCTCGGTCGTCGCTCCACCGGCACCGCCGCCTTCGCATCTCAGCGCCTCCAAGCCGCCGTGCGCAATCTCGCCCGCAGCTGGACTTGGATCTGAAGGAGCGCGGCATCCGCGTCATGTCGTCAGCCCCGGCCCCATCCGCACCCCTGGCCTGGTCGAGCTGGCTGGCAACGATGCCGCGCAGCAACAAGGCCTGCTGGACTATATGGCAGCCAGGTGCCGGATCGGCCCGCGTCGGCGAAGTCGATGAAATCGCGGATGCGGTGCTGTTCCTGTCTTCGCCACAGGCCAAGTTCATCGCCGGCACGAGCTGTTTGTCGATGGGGGGATGGCGCAGGTTTGAGGCAAGCTGACGAATCCACGCCCAGACAAAAAAATGCCAGCTCGGTTGGCGGAGCTGGCTGAAGGC
>NZ_JBHRUZ010000009.1:0-24977 GCF_042647185.1 Comamonas sp. JC664 | reverse complement strand
AACCCGAGCTGCGCGCGCTGTGGGAAAAGGAACTGGGCGAGATGCGCGTGCGTATCAAGGAAATGCGCCAGAAGCTGGTCGACGGCCTCAAGGCCGCTGGCGTGAAGCAGGACATGGGCTTCATCACCACCCAGATCGGCATGTTCTCGTACTCGGGCCTGAGCAAGGACCAGATGGTACGCCTGCGCTCCGAGTTCGGCGTCTACGGCACGGACACGCGGCATGTGCGTGGCTGCGCTCAACAGCAAGAACATCGAGCACGTCTGCGCATCGATCGCCAAGGTCGTCGCCTGAGCGCATAGCCGCTCTGCAGCCTGAGCCCGTTGAGGCCAGGCCAGCGAAAAGCAGCCCGCGCCCTTAGAACCTGTTCAATGTCTCCTCGCGCCGCGACAGTGTGTTTGCGGGATGGGATGCGAGGGGGGCGCCCAGCCGCGCAATACCGCAGCAATAGCCCAGCTATTGCGAGGATTTGCAACGACGCAGACCGCCCCTGCCCGGGCGGCCCTAGCCGGGCGCCCGCAAAGCCACTGTCCCTAAGGGTTGGAGTGAAATCGGGCGATTTCTTCGCGCTGGCCCTTGCTTGCACCCCGGTGCAAGCTGCGGACCAGCCCTTCGAACTCATCCCGATTGCACTCCAACGCGGTTGCGTAGAGACTTTGAACAAGTTCTTAGCGGCGCCGGCTGCTTTTTTCATGCGCATGACAGCGCCAGTTCACCGTTGTTTATGACGTAAAGCCGCGGGATTTGAAGCCTTCTCCTACAAACGGCCTTAAAGTGCCTTGGTACGCTTCAGGCGTATTGGCCAGGGCCGCCTCAACCGAGGCGCTGGCGTTCACAGCTCAACGGAGAACTACGCATGTCCATCATTGGAACCATTTTCATCGGCCTGATTGTTGGCCTCATTGCACGCGCCATCAAGCCTGGGGACGACAAGATGGGCTGGATCATGACCATCCTCCTAGGCATTGCCGGCTCGCTGCTGGCCACTTACGCCGGCGTGGCGATGGGCTGGTACCAGGAAGGCCAGGCCGCTGGCTGGATTGCCTCCGTCGTCGGCGCCATCATCTTGCTGGTGATCTACGGCCTGGTGCGCAAGCGCTAAGCACCCGGCAGCCTGCGCCAGCCGGGACCACCCGCTGCCGCAGGTTTTTTTCCGCTTTTGACCTCACTCCCGAACATCCATGAAACTTGGACGCAAGCCCGCCCCTCTCCGCACTGCAACTGGCCGCCCAGACGGGCAACCCTGCGCTGCTGGAGGCGGTTGAGCAGTCCCAGAAGCTGCTGCACCGCAAAGCCTTGATGGCCGCCCTGGCCAGCGCCACGCCGGTGCCCGGGCTCGACATGGCGGTCGATGCAGCCCTGCTGTCGCGGCTGATTCCGCAAATCAGCAATTACTTTGGTCTGAGCGACGAGCAGATTGCGCGCCTGACCCCTGCCAAACGCGCCAAGGTGCAAAACACCGTCAACATGCTCGGCGGTGTGCTGGTGGGCAAGCTGATCACCAAGGATGTGATCCTGCGCGGCGCCAAGGCGCTGGGCATGCGCCTGACGGTGCAGCAGGCCAGCAAATATGTGCCGATTGCCGGCCAGGCGGTGTCGGCTGCCCTGGGCTACGCCACCTTGCGCTACCTGGGCGAGCAGCACCTGCGCGACTGCGTGCGCGTGGCGCATGAAGCGGGGATTGTGCTGCCGGTGGTATATGCGCCTGCGCTGGACCAGGACAAGCACTAAATCTGCGCCAGACTGGCTCGGCGCTGCGCCGCGCGCCAGTGCATTTCTCCCTCCCCTCCAACGCCTGCGCCATGCCGCTCCAGCAGCTGCACGCTGCCACGGGTTAAAATGCCGCATGCTTATAGATTTTGAAGAATCCCAGCTGGTGCTGGTTGACTACCAGGAAAAACTGATGCCCGCCATTTTTGATGGCGCGCAGGTGTTGAAAAACGCCACGCTCCTGGCCCAGGTAGCCCAGCAGCTGCAGGTGCCCGTGTTTGGTACCGAGCAAAACCCAGCAAGCTCGGCCCCAATGCGGCGCAGCTGCGTGGCCTGTGCAACAAGACCTTGGCCAAGATGTTTTTCAGTGCAGTGCCGGAAGGCCTGAACGAATGGCTGCGCCCTCCCGCCAAACCCCAGGGCGGCAATGCCCGCAGCCTGCCCAAGCACCTGCAAAAGCCCCAGCAAGCCGCGCCTGAGCGCAACAGCATCATCATTGCCGGCTGCGAGGCCCATGTCTGCCTGCTGCAAACTGCGCTGGAGCTGCTCGAAGACGAGTTTGATGTCTGCGTGGTCACCGACGCCTGCAGCAGCCGCACCGAGCGCAACCGCGATGCCGCCTTTGACCGCCTGGCCGGCGCCGGCGCCGAGTTGGTCACCACCGAGATGGTCATCTTCGAATGGCTGCGCAGTTGCGAGCACGAAGACTTCCGCGATATCTTGCAGATGGTCAAGTAAGACCTTGCTGGAGCCTGCCCAGCAAGTCGCCCACCCAGGCTGCCAGGAGGCAGCCTTTTTAACGCCAGTACCCGCGCCGCTTTTATATATATATAGCGGGGGGCGCATGACTGAGACCCTACCCCACGGCGCAAACCAGACAACCAGCACCGCGCAGGCAACAAAAAAGCCTCCCGAAGGAAGCTTGGTTCGCTTGCAGCGCCTGACGCACAGGGCAAGGCGCTCAGTTCACACGCATATTGGCCTTGGACATCACGCGGCCGATCAGGTCCTGCGCTTCCGCACCATCGAGGTTGACCTGCTGCATCAGCTTGGTACGCGCCTCATCGCTCAGCTCTACCCGGCGGGCGCCGTCAAAGCGCTTTTCCCAGTAGGCAATATCCATGCTCTCGACCCGAACGGTCTTGCCAGTGCGGGGCGAGTGGATGAACTTGCCATCGCCCATATAGATCCCCACATGGCTGAAAGCCCGGCGCATGGTGTTGAAGAACACCAGATCACCGGGCTTGAGCTCCGCTTTATCAATCTTGTCGGTCGCAGCCGCCTGCTCTTCTGCGCGGCGCGGCAGGATCTTGCCCCAGCTCTCCGCATACACGGCGCGTACCAGACCACTGCAATCAAAAACCGTCTCTGCGCTGTTACCGCCACGGCGGTAAGGCACGCCAATGAGGCTCAGCGCATTGCTGATCAGCACATTGGCCTGGTCCTTGACCTGGTGATGCACCGAATCGAGCTTGGACAGACTGCTTTGGCCAATGCCCAGCAGCAAATCCAGATCGGATGGCTTGTGTTCGCTCTCGGGGCGGCATGTGCGCTGACAGACGCGGCGACGATGAGGGTGCAAATCCATTTCGGTGACATAGCGGGCGACTTTAGCACGGTTTATTTTGAAGACAATTCATAAATATGTAACAAAATCCAAACCAGTTATTCCCCAAATTACCGGGGTTTTCCCGTGGAATTTTGCGAAATTATGCATGAGCTCAGGCTCAAGTACTCCTAACTAATTGTTTTTATTGATTTTCTGCAATTCATCAAGCTTTCACACAGAACCCTTGGTTGTTTCTATATGCAACCATAGTTACTACGCCAGAGACTGTAAAGATATTCCTACAGGCCTGCGGCGCAGCTCCGGCTTTCGCTTGTTGACAGTTATGCAAGAGTCATGCCATCAAGGCCTCTAGCTGCATCGCCTCATGGGTAGCGAGTAGGCCTATGCAAGGGTGGGCACGATGCAGTACAAAGCAGCAATCCTGCCCACTTTCCTCAGGTCCTGCAATGCTCATCCACGGCGCATGCCACTGCCAAGCGGTTCGCTTTACCGCCTTGATCGATCCTGCCCAGGTCAGCGTATGCCATTGCAGCGACTGCCAAGTGCTGTCGGGCGCGCCGATGCGGGCGATTGTCAGCGCCGCGATCGCCGATTTCTCGCTGCAAGGCATGATCCATACCTATACCAAGACCGCGCAAAGCGGCCAGCGCCGCGACCAGGTCTTCTGCCCCGTCTGCGCAACGCCACTGTATGGCTGCGCCGCGCAGAACCCGGAGTTCGTGGTGATCCGCCTGGGCTGCGTGGAAGAGCGCGCGCAGCTGCCGCCACAGCGGCAGATCTGGAGTGCATCAGCGATGCCCTGGCTGGCTGACTGCGTGGCGCCATCCGGGGCGGCATGAGCCCTGCAGAGTTGCTGCAGGCCGCACCCTGGGTCTGCGACAATCACGGAATGCCTCGCCAGTTTGAATTTGCCGACTCCGAAATCAGCCGCATCCACCGCACTTCCGAAGGCTGCAACATCGAATTCTCAGCCGCGCTGATCAGCGAGCGCCAGGGGATCGAGACCCAGCGCCGCTACAGCAATGGTCTGCGCCTGGTGCTGAACCCCTGCCCGCCCGCGCTCGCGCATGAAGCGCAAGCCTTTGGCTTGCTGGCCAGCGGCTGGCTGCAGCTGGGCGAGCAACGGCTCAGCACGCTGCCAGTGCCCAGCGATTTTCAGGCAGAGACGCTCTGCCTGCAGCTGCAGTTTGCCAATGGGCTGCAATTGCAGCTGGGCGGCAATAGCCTGCGCTGCGAAGCCAGCGCGCAGGCCCTGCAGGTGGAGCTGCTGGCATGCTGAAGCCGCAGCGCCCAAGGTCTTGGTCAGTGGCTGCCTGCTGGGCCAGCCCGTGCGCTATGACGGCAGCCACAAAAGGGCGCAACACACAGTGCTCGATCGCTGGCTCGCGCAGCAGCAGGTGGTCAGCCTCTGCCCCGAGATGGCCGCAGGCCTGCCAACGCCCCGATTGCCAGCCGAAATCGTTGGTGGCACCAGCATCGCGGTGCTGCGCCATGCAGCCCAGGTGCGCGACAGCGCGGGCAACGATGTGACTGCCGCCTTTTTGCACGGCGCCCAATTGGCACTGCAACTGGTGCAGCGCCATGGCATCCGCGTCGCGGTACTCAAGGAGTTCAGCCCTACATGCGGCTCCAGCCAGGTCTATGACGGGCAGTTTGCCGGCCGCACCGTGCCCGGCGAAGGCCTGGCCTGCAGCCTGCTGCGCCAGGCCGGCGTCGCTGTCTTCAGCGAGAACCAATGGGACGAAGCCGCAGCGCACCTGGAGGCCTATGCTGCTTGAAGGCACCTTACAATCCTGGAACGACGAGCGCGGCTTTGGCTTTATCGCCCCGATGGCGGCGGCCCCCAGGTGTTTGTGCATATCTCCGCCTTCCAAAACCCTGCCGCCCGGCCCCAAGCCCGCCAGCGGCTGAGCTATGTGCTGGACAAGCCCGCAGGCGACAAACCCCGGCCAGCCGCGCCCGCGTGCTGGGCGCGGGCGCACCAGGCGCAGCGGCATCGCCCGCTTCGCATACCGCACGCCCACGGGCCGCAGCTGCGCGCACTCAGCGCCAGGCTACCAGTGCCGCCAGATCAGGCCCATCCGGCGGGGCAGCCCTGCTGCTGATCCCCACATTGGCGATTCTGCTGCTGGGATTGGGCCTGTGCTTTGGCTCCACCTGGCGCGCTGCAGGCTGGTATGTGTTGGCCTCGCTCGTCACCTTTGCCTGGTATGCCTGGGACAAGGCTGCCGCGCAGCAGGGGCATTGGCGCACCCCTGAAAAGCATTTGTGGCTGCTGGGTTTGCTGGGCGGATGGCCGGGGGCCTTGCTGGCCCAGCGCTGGCTGCGCCACAAATCCAGCAAGCGGGATTTTCTGCAGGTGTTCTGGCTGACGGTGTTGCTCAACCTGGTGGCGCTGTGCCTGCTGTTTTCGCCGCTGGGCCAGCGATTCGGGCTGCCGACGTTCTGATGCCCAATCAGGCCTAAACAGCCAGCTGCCTGATCTGCGCGGCCAACTCGCCAATGCGCGCGTCCGACAGGTCATCCGTCTGCAGGCTTTGGCGCGAATCCCAGTGGGCAAAGTTGCGCGCCTGGCTGCGCTCGTAATGCGGGTCGTAGTGCAGGTCCATCAACTCGGCAAACAGCGGCGCGAGCTCGCCTTGCGCTGCCCAGCCTTGCCAGCGGCCGACCACCTCCTTGCCCTGCAGATCCTTGAGATAGCCCAGCTTGGTGGCCAGCACACCGGCATCGGCACCCAGGTAGGCATAGTCGCGCAGCAGATAGTCCAGGCGCGCCTGCGCTGAGGCCTGCACTTCGATGACGGGTGCCTGGCGCATATGCTCGACCAGCGCCATCGGCACGGAGATGCGGCCGATCTTGGCGCTTTCGCCTTCGATAAACACCGGGCGCTCCAGATCGAACTGGCCGATCTGCGTGGCCAGCAAGGTCTCGAAGTGCTTCTGGCTCGGCTGCTCTACACCAGGCAGCTGGCCCAGCAGCGAGCCCTTGTGGCTGGCATAGCCTTCCAGGTCAATCACCTGCGCGCCCTGCTCGGCCAGCGCATGAAGCACCCGCGTTTTGGCGCTGCCGGTGGCGCCACACAGCACCTGCAAGCGCAGGCGCGGTACCAGTGACTCCAGCCGCTCGATCACATGGCCGCGAAAGCCCTTGTAGCCGCTGCCAGCTGCTGCGCATCCCAGCCCACCAGGCGCAACCAGGTCACCATCGAGCCGCTGCGCAGGCCACCGCGCCAGCAATAGACCAGCGGCTTCCAGTTCGCGGGCCGGTCATGGAAGGTATCGTGCAGGTGGCGCGCCAGATTGGCGCTCACATAGGCAGCGCCCAGGCGCTTGGCCTCAAAGGGGCTGACTTGCTTGTAGATGGTGCCGATCTGGGCGCGTTCTTCGTTGCTGAGCACCGGCAGTTGATCGCCCCGGGGATATGGTCGAGTGCGAACTCGGCAGGGGAGCGGGCGTCGACGATGGTGTCAAACTTGTGGATGTCGCTGATGCGAACAGGCTGGCGATGGGACATAAGGCAGATGCTGGCAGCGAAGTGCCAGTCCAAGGATCAGGGCAAGTGCCGCAGACAACCCAGAGGTTGTGCGGCCACTGCGCAGAGTGATCGAGCCTCGATACAGCCATCGCAAGCCGGTGCGGTCGGTTGACCAGCGCCGGGCCTGCGCTGCGCGAAAAAAGTGATTATCCCATGGCAGCGTGGGCTGTTGTGGGTGGTGCACGGCTAGTGGTGCACGGCGAGTGGCGCACGGCTAGTGGCGCGCGGCCAGCGGCGCGCGGCCAGCGGCCTCAGCCGTCTACCGGATTCGCCGGCGTTTGCAAAAGCAATTGGTACAAGGCCAGGTCCAGCCATCTCCCAAATTTAAAGCCCACCTGGGGCATCAGGCCGACCGACTTGAAACCCAGCCGTTCATGCAAGGCGATCGAGCCGGCATTTGCCGCATCGATGGCGCCGACCAGCGCATGCACATCGTGCTTGCGCGCCTCGTCAATGATGGCCTCCATCAGCTGCAGACCCAGGCCCTGGCCGCGCTGATCGGCGCGCACATAGACCGAATGCTCCATCGTGTACTTGTAGGCGGGTAGGCGCGGAAGGCACCATAGCTGGAAAAACCCAGCAACTCGCCGGCGGCATCCTCGATGCCGATCACCGGTAGCCGCCTTGCAGCTTGGTATCAAACCAGGTACGCATATGGCCCGCATTGCGCGGCTGGTAGTCATACAGCGCCGTGCTGTTGACAATGGCGTCGTTCAGAATCGCCAAAATTGCTGGCGCATGCCGGTCATGGGTACAGCGCACCCAGTGTCTCTCAGTCATCGATCTCTCCAGGAAAAACTACAGGCAAGGCGGGCAGGAGGCGCCCAGCGCCGCTAGCGCCAGCAAATAGCGGGCGGACTCGGTGCCGGGGTTGCTAAATACCAGGGTTTGGTTGAGCACCATCGCCAGGCAGTCTCCCGCCTGCAAATGCCAGCTTTGCGTGCCCAGGCTCAGCTGCAGCTCGCCTTGCAGCAGCCACAGCTGCTGGTGCAGCGGCTGGCTGCGCAGGCCGTTGTCAAAGGCCACGCGCTGGCCGGGCGGAAACACCACCTCCACCATCTCGAACGGCGCAGGAAACCCCACCGGGCTCAGCTGCCGGCGTTCATAGCCGGTGGCAGGATCACGCCAGCGCGGCTGGACAGCTGCGCGCGCCAGGGGCTGGGGCGCTTGCGCCTGGCGCTCATCGGCAAACAGCGCTGCCAGCGGCACCTGCAAGGCCTGGGCGAGCTTGCCCAGCACGGCGGCGGTGGCGCTGGTCTGCCCACGCTCAATCAGTGAAATCATCGAGCGGCTGACACCGCTGCGCTGCGCCAGCACCTCCAAGGTGTAGCCACGCTGTTTGCGCAGGGTGCGCACCTTGGCAGAGAGCAACTCGTCAACCGTCATGAATCCACTTTATCAGAAATTAATTCCTATATATTGGATTTTTTAGCGGTACGCGGATAGTGCCACCTGGCAAGTGGCGCACTGGGTGAGAGAGACATGCTGCGGGCGCTTTAAGAACTGTTCAATGTCTCCTCGCGCCGCGACAGTGTCTTTGCGGGATGGGATGCTAGGGGGGCGCCCAGCCGCGCTATTGCGAGGATTTGCAACGACGCAGACCGCCCCTGCCGGGCGGCCCTCGCCGGGCGCCCCTTCCCGGCAGCGCAAAGCCACTGTCCCGAAGGGTTGGAGTGAAATCGGGCGATTTCTGCGCGCTGGCCCTTGCTTGCACCTCGGTGCAAGCTGCGTTCCATCCCTTCGAACTCATCCCGATTGCACTCCAACGCGGCTGCGTAGAGACTTTGAACAGGTTCTAAGGAATTTGGCGGCGCAACGCCTCGAAGAACAAGGTGGACTGCAGGCGCTCACCATTGGCCTGCTCGGCCACACGCGCGGCCAGCGCCGGATCGCAGGGCGCCAGCGGCACGCCGGTCGATTGCGCCAGCACCTGGGCCTGGCAGGCGCGCTCCAGGTAGTACAGATCGTCAAACGCATAGTCCATGCGCTCACCGCAGACGATGATGCCGTGGTTGCCCAAAAAGCTGATGTCCGCGCCCTGCATGGCCTGCGCAATGCGCTCGCCTTCGCGGTCGTCGAGCGCAAAACCGTTGTACTGGGCGTCAACTGCCAGGCGGCCATGGAAGCGCATGGCGTTCTGGCTCAAGGTGGTGTCCAGCGCGCGCTGCGCCGTCAAGGTCAAGGCCGTGGCATAAGGCATGTGGGTGTGCAGTACGCAGGTCTTGCGCGCAATGCGGTGCACGGCAGCATGGATGAACATCGCGTGGGCTCGACCACATGGCCGCCCGCCACCACGGCCCCCTGCGCGTCCACCATCACCACATCGTCCGCCTGGATCTCGCCCCACATCAGGCCGCGCGGGTTCAGCAAGAAATGCTGGCCATCGGGCAGCGCCATGCTGAAATGGTTGCACACGCCCTCACCCAGGCCAAAGTGTGCAGCAGCACGCAAGGCCAGCGCCATGTCCTCGCGCATGCGCAGCACATCGGGGCGGATAAACAGGGGGTGGGAAAGATCGGCAGGCGCAAAGGGAGCGTTCATGGGACGGGGGGAATCGAATGGAATCTGCGCAGTATGTCGTCTGAGCACTGGCCCGGCAATGGGGAAAGCGACAGCAACCACCCGCACGCAAAAAAGCCCGCCATCGATCGATGGGCGGGCTCGCTTGTGCAGCACCAGCGCGCAAGGGCTGGGTAGCTGCGCTTATTGGATCAGGTTGACGCCGGTCTTGGACTGCACATCGTCAAAGCTCACTTCGGGGGCCAGCTCAACCACCTTCAGGCCTTCGGGCACCACATCAAACACACCCAGGTCGGTAATGATGCGGTCCACCACGCCCACGCCAGTCAATGGCAGGGTGCAGTCCTTCAAGATCTTCAGGTCGGTGGTGCCGTCCTTCTTCTTGGCCACATGTTCCATCAGCACGATGACGCGCTTGACGCCGGCGACCAGGTCCATCGCGCCGCCCATGCCCTTGACCATCTTGCCTGGAATCATCCAGTTGGCCAGGTCACCCTTTTCGGACACCTGCATGGCGCCCAGGATGGACAGGTTGATCTTGCCGCCACGGATCATCGCAAAGGACTGGTCCGAGCTGAAGATGGACGAGCCGGCAATTGTGGTCACCGTCTGCTTGCCGGCATTGATCAGGTCGGCGTCGATGGCTTCTTCCGTTGGGAAGGGGCCGATGCCCAGCATGCCGTTTTCCGATTGCAGCCACACTTCCTTGTCACCGGTGTGGTTGGCCACCAAGGTAGGAATGCCGATACCGAGGTTCACATAGAAGCCGTCTTCCAGCTCTTGCGCCGCACGTGCGGCCATTTGGTCTTGGGTCCAAGGCATGACTGGCTCCTTAGTGCTTTTCGGTGATGGTGCGCTTTTCGATGCGCTTCTCGGGGGTGGCGTTGAGCACCAGGCGGTGCACATAGATGCCCGGCAGATGGATCTCGTCGGGCTTCAAGGCGCCCACTTCGACAATCTCCTCGACCTCGACGATGCAAACCTTGCCGCAGGTGGCTGCTGCCGGGTTGAAGTTGCGTGCCGTCAGGCGGAACTGCAGGTTGCCGCTCTTGTCCGCGCGCCAGGCCTTGACCAGCGACACGTCAGCGACGATGGAGCGCTCCATCACATAGGTTTCGCCGTCAAACTCGCGCAGCTCCTTGCCTTCGGCCACTTGCGTGCCCACACGGTCTTGGTGAAGAAGGCGGGGATGCCGGCGCCGCCAGCACGCATCTTCTCGGCCAGGGTGCCTTGCGGGGTGAATTCCAGCTCCAGCTCGCGGCCAGGTACTGGCGCTCGAACTCTTGTTTTCGCCCACATAGGACGCAATCATCTTCTTGATCTGGCGCGTCTCCAGCAGCTTGCCCAGGCCAAAACCATCGACACCGGCATTGTTCGATGCCACCGTCAGGTCCTTGACACCGCTGTCGCGCAGCGCTTCGATCAAGGCCTCGGGAATCCCGCAAAGGCCAAAGCCGCCCACGGCCATTAACTGCTTGTCTGCCACCACGCCTTTGAGCGCGTCCGCAGCACTGGGGTAGATCTTGTTCACACTTGTCTCCTGATAAGAAGGGCTTGTATCGCCAATCAAGCATACTACGTATTAGGATACGTAGTATTTCGTAAAGGGGACAATTTTTGCCATGGCAGTGACACCACTCGACTACCGACAAGCCTTCGAAATGGCGCCTGTGGGCCTGGTGGTGTCCCACCGGCGGGTCATGATCGACTGCAATGAGCAGGTCTGCGACATGTTCCGCACCTCGCGCGAGCTGATGATGGGCCAGTCCTTTCAGATCCTCTACCCCAGCGCCGACGAGTTCGAGCGCCTGGGCCGCCGCATCGCCCCCATCATGGGCACGCATGGCCTGTACTCGGACAACCGCATCATGAAGCGCGCCAATGGCGAGATGTTCTGGTGCCACGTGATGGGCCGCGCCTTCAACCGCGAGGACCCGCATGAAGGCGGCGTCTGGAGCTTTGAGGACCTGAGCGCGCTGCGCCCGGTGCGCGCCGAGCTCACGGCCCGCGAGCGCGAAGTGGCCGCCCATCTGCTCGAAGGCATGACCAGCAAGGAAATTGGCCGAGGCCTGGGCATCAGCCACCGCACGGTCGAGATCTACCGCACCCGGCTGATGCGCAAATATGGCGCAGATTCATCGGCCGAGCTGGTGCAAAAGCTGCTGGCCGGGGGCAGCTCGCTCGACATCGTGCTGGGACCGGACGATATCTGAACCCGGCACAAGAACTTGCTCGGCGCTGCCGAGCAAGGTTCTTTCAGTGCAGCTTCATGCGGCCCGATACGCGCTGCTGCAGCAAACGGGCCAGCGCCAGCACCGCCGTCTTGCCGGTGCCCAAAATGGCGCGGTGGTGCATCAGGTGCAAGGACATATACATCCACTTGGCAATGAGGCCCTGCACAAAAAAGTTCTTGCCCGAGAGCCCTCCCATCAGATTGCCCACGCCCTTGTTGTCGCCCAGCGAGACCAGCGAGCCAAAGTCCTGGTAGACAAACACTTCGTTGAACGAGCGCTGCTTGAGCGCGGCAAACAGCAGCTTGCACAAATAGCTGCCCTGCTGGTGCGCGGCTTGGGCGCGGGCCGGCACAGTCTTGCCTTCGGTCCAGGTGGCAGCGGCGCAGTCACCCATCGCATAGATGCGGCTGGCACTGGTGCGCAGGTGGTCATCGACGACAAACTGGTTGATACGGTTGACTTCCAGCCCCAGGCGCGCATTGCTGTCGGCGGCCTTGATGCCTGCGGCCCAGACGATCAGATCGGCCGGCACCTCGCCGTTGGACGTGATCACCTGGCCCTGCGCCAGCGACTGCACACGCGTGCCGGTCATCACCCGCACGCCCTTGCGCTCCAGCGCCACACGGGCCTGCTCCGAGATACGGGGCGGCAGCCCGCCCAGAATCCGCTCGCCGCCTTCGATCAGGCTGATATCGAGCCGGAAGCGCTGGCTGTCCGACAGGCTCTCGAGCAGCATCTGGTGCGCCTCGATCAGCTCGGCCGACAGCTCCACACCCGTGGCACCGGCGCCCACAATGGCGACCGCCAGCGAGCGCGGCTCGGCATACGAGGCATGGGCACAGGCGCCAAGCCAGTCGGCATGGAAGCGCTGCGCATCGCGCACGCTCTCGAGCAGATAGGCATGCTCGATACCTGGGGTGCCAAAAGAATTGGAGCCACTGCCCATCGCCAGCACCAAATGCTGGTAGCTGATGACGCGCTCGGGCACCACCTGCTTGCCCGCATCGTTGATGACCGGCGCCAGCACAATGCTTTGCTTGGCGGCATCGAGCCCCATGCATTCGCCCATCGCAAAGCTGAAATGGTTGCGGCGCGCCAGCACGGTGTAGGACAGGCCTTCCTGGTGCGCATCGAGCGTGCCCGCTGCCACTTCGTGCAAGGTGGGCTTCCAGATGTGGAAAGGCATTTTGTCCACCAGCAAGACCCGCTCGCGCCCTTCGCGCGCACCCAGTTTGCGCCCCAGTTGTGCGGCCAGTTCCAGTCCACCTGCACCGCCGCCCACAATCACCACGTCATAGTGCATGTACGATTCCTCAAAAGATGGCTGCCATTGTTGACCATTGCCAGATTTTCTGCACCTGAGCGCCTGGATTCACAATGAAAATCCAAGGCATTCCCCACCATCGCAGCAAGGCCCACCATGCTTGAACAGATCGCTGACAACCTCTGGAGCGCCACCCAACAGATCAGCGTGCACGGCCTGCCCGTGCGCACCCGCATGACCGTGGTGCGCCTGCCCGGCGGCGCACTGTGGCTGCATTCGCCCATTGCGCCCGCGCCCACGCTGCGCGCAGCCTTGGATGCACTGGGCGACGTGCGCTGGATCGTCGCCCCCAACCGCATGCACCACCTGTTTGCCGGTGCATGGCAGGCGCATTACCCGCTGGCAGCGCTATGGGGGCACCGGGCCTGGCGGCCAAGCGCCCGGACCTGCCCCAGCTGCACAGCCTGGACCAGGCATTGCCGGCAGCCTGGCAAAACAGCCTGCAGATGCAGCCCTTTGCAGGCCTGCCCATCCTGAATGAATGCGTCTGGCTGCACCAGCCCAGCGCCAGCCTGGTCGTGACCGATGTGCTGCAGTACTACCCGCAGGATTTTTCGCTGTCGGCGCGCCTGTTCAACAGCCTCAATGGCACGCGCAGCCGCCTGGCCATGCCGCGTGCACTGCGCTTTGCGATTCGGGACCGGACAGCGGCCAGCGCGGCGGCAGCGCGCATCTGCGCCTGGCCGGTGCAGCGTCTGGTGCTGGCCCATGATGCGCTCATCACTGAAGACGCTCAGCAGCAACTGAATCAGGCGCTGGCGTTTTTGCTGAGCGACAAGCCCTGAACAGAAGATCACTCAGGACACCCGAAAACTCTCCAGGTGGATGCTGGTCTCGCTGTTGCTGATGCCCTTGATCAGCCGGATGCGCTCGAGCACCTGCGACAGCGCCTCCAGGCTGGCCACCTGCAGCTCGGCGAGCAGATCCCAACGGCCATTGGTGCTGTGCAGCGCCGCCACCCCGGGCTCGCCCAGCAGGGATGCCATCACGCGCCGCGTGTCATTGCCGGTGATCTCGATGCTCATCCAGGCGCGCAGCACATCGGGCTGCACATCCGGGCGCAGGCGCACGCTGTAACCCACGATCAGGCCCTCGCGCTCCAGGCGGTCCATGCGGTTGGTAACGGTGCCGCGCGACACGCCCAGCTTGCCCGCCAAGGTGGCCACGCTCTCGCGCGCATTCTGGCGCAGCAGGCTGATCAAGGCTTGGTCAATATTATCGATATGCACAACACGGCCTGACTAATTGCTCTGGATCCTGTCATTTTCTACCATTTTTTGCACTTTGCTTTATAGCCGCTTGGACAGACACTGGTTACAGCCGCTGCAGCTGCGCCTTTTGGTGCGCGCAGCGGGCATGCCATAACGCAAAACCAGGAGCCATCATCATGACAACCCATCCAGGCCAAGTTGACTTTCTCAGCACCGATGCCGCCGCCACGCTGGTGCAACGTGTCGGCCTGACCGAGCTGCTGCGCGGCCTGGTCAGCGCGCTGGAGCAGGACTTCTCGCGCTGGCAAGACTTTGACAAGACCGCGCGCCTGCCCACCACACGCCCGATGGCGTGATGGAATTGATGCCAGTGGGCGATGCCAGCCACTTTGCTTTCAAATATGTCAATGGCCACCCCAAAAATCCACAGCAGGGCATTGCGTCCATCATGGCCTTTGGTGCCTTGATGCGCAGCGACACCGGCGCGCCCATTTTGCTGAGCGAGTTGACCTTGACCACCGCCTTGCGCACTGCGGCCACTTCGGTGATGGCCGCCAAGCTGCTGGCACGGCGCAGCAGCCGCAGCATGGCGCTGATTGGGAACGGCTCACAGAGCGAATTCCAGGCCCTGGCCTTTGTCCGCCTGCTGGGCATTCAGTCGCTGCGCCTGTTTGATATCGACCCTGCCGCCACCGACAAGCTCATCCACAACCTGCAAACCCAGTTGCCCGGACTGCAACTGCAGCGCTGCAAGAACGCGGCCGAGGCTGTGCAAGGCGCCGATATCGTCACCACGGTTACTGCCGACAAGACCAATGCCACCATCGTCAGCCGCGCGATGGTCGAGCCGGGCATGCACCTGAACGCCGTGGGCGGCGACTGCCCGGGCAAAACCGAGCTGGACGCGGCGATTCTGCTGGACGCCAAGGTCTTCGTCGAATTTGCGCCGCAAAGCCGTATCGAAGGCGAGATCCAGCATATGCCCGAGGACTTTGCCGTCACCGAGCTGTGGCAGGTGCTGCGCGGCGAGCAAGCGGGCCGCCAGCACGAGGACGAAATAACAGTATTCGACTCGGTCGGCTTCGCGCTGGAAGACTACACCGCCTTGCGCTATATGCATGCGCTGGCCCGGAGCACCAGCTGTTGCAACCGCTGGCCCTGCTGCCACAATTGCGCAATCCCAAAAACCTGTTCGCGCTGCTGCTGCCGCCCGACGTCCCCCATCACGACCACGAACAAGCCCACTGCCATGCCATCCAGCCTGACCTCCTTCGCTCGCCCTCCACCGCCCTCAGTCTGATCGGCGTGCCCACCGACATCGGTGCCGGGCGCCTGGGCGCCGCGATGGGGCCGGATGCCTTGCGCGTAGCGCAACTGGGGCCCGCCTTGGCAGAGCT
This sequence comes from Comamonas sp. JC664, assembly GCF_042647185.1. NCBI lineage: Bacteria > Pseudomonadati > Pseudomonadota > Betaproteobacteria > Burkholderiales > Comamonadaceae > Comamonas > Comamonas sp. JC664. The sequence continues at coordinate 9,477 of NZ_JBHRUZ010000009.1, read as the reverse complement.
GGGCTGCGAGGTGCGCGACCTGGGCAACCTGGCGGGCCCGGCCAACCAGCGCAAGCCGCGCGATGCCGAGCATGGCAATCTGCGCAACTTTGGCGAAGCCGTCGCCTGGAACCGGGCGGTGCATGACGCCGTGCACGGGCAGCTGGCAGCAGGCCGCATGCCCTTGATGCTGGGCGGCGACCACAGCCTGGCGGTCGGCTCGATCAGCGCCGTGGCCCGCCACTGCCGCGACACCGGCAAGCGCCTGTTTGTGCTCTGGCTCGATGCCATGCGGACTTCAACACGCCCGAGACTTCTCCCTCGGGCAATATCCACGGCATTCCGGTGGCCTGCCTCGCAGGCCTGGGCCCGCGCGAGCTGACGCACCTGGCCGGTTTTGCACCGGCGCTGGGCCCGCAGTCGCTGTGCCAGATCGGGCTGCGCAGTGTCGATGCGCAGGAAAAGCACTTGATCAAGACCCACAACATCGATGTGTTTGACATGCGCGCCATCGATGAGCTGGGTATGCGCGAGACCATGCTACGCGCACTGGCACCGCTGGCCGGTTGCGATCCCAGCCAGACCCATCTGCACCTGAGCTTTGATGTGGATTTTCTCGACCCCGAGATTGCACCGGGCACAGGAACCACCGTGCGCGGCGGCCCCAACTACCGCGAAGCGCAGCTGTGCATGGAGATGATTGCCGACACGGGCCTGCTCGGCTCGATCGACATCGTCGAGCTCAACCCGGCGCTCGACCTGCGCAACCAGACCGCCGAGCTGGTGGTGGACCTGGTGCAAAGCCTGTTTGGCAAAAGCACCCTGGTCAAGGATATGCGCAGCTGATCACAGCAGGGGCCAGCGCGCTCCTGCACACTGCGCTTCAGAGAAGCATTCTTGTAGTCATTGTCTGACAGCACCGATTCATGCAGCGGTGCTGTAATGGCGCATGTCTGCACTGGTCTTGCGCAGGTGCTGTCCACCCGCTCGCGGCGCCTGTGATTTTTCTCAATCACCGCGTTGCGGATATTCAATCAGCGCAAGCGTGTGGGCAGCACCAAGGCGTTCATAATCAAAAAACATGGAATCCGGTATATTCATCGGAATTTCCTTTCATCGGATACCCCCGCGGTATCTGGCGTCCCGTCAGCTTGAACCGGAGAACCCCCCATGACCACAGAATCCAAGTGCCCCTTCCACAGCGCCACTGCACGCAACAGCGAAACGGCAGCCCAAGGCAATGGGACGACCAGCCAAAGCTGGTGGCCCAACCAGCTGCGTGTGGACCTGCTCAGCCAGCACCACCGGCCAACAACCCTTTGGGCGCAGACTTTAACTACGCCGACGAATTCAAGAAGCTCGATTACGAGGCCGTCAAGCGCGACCTGCGCGCGCTGATGACCGACTCGCAAGACTGGTGGCCGGCCGACTTTGGCCACTATGGCCCGCAGTTCATCCGCATGGCCTGGCATGCCGCTGGCACCTACCGCGTGCAGGATGGCCGGGGCGGCGCAGGCCGTGCGCAGCAGCGCTTTGCGCCGCTCAACAGCTGGCCGGACAACGTCAATATCGACAAGTCGCGCCGCCTGCTGTGGCCCATCAAGCAAAAATACGGCAACCAGTTGTCCTGGGGCGATCTGATGATCCTGTGCGGCAACGTCGCGCTGGAGACCATGGGCTTTCGCACCTTTGGTTTTGCAGGTGGCCGCGTCGACACCTGGATGCCTGACCAGGATGTGTACTGGGGCGCCGAGAAGGAATGGCTGGCCACCAGCGACAAGGCAACAGCCGTTACAGCGGTGAGCGTGACCTGGAAAACCCCTCGCTGCCGTGCAGATGGGCCTGATCTATGTGAACCCCGAAGGCCCCGATGGCAATGGCGACCCGATCTCGGCGGCGCGCGACATCCGCGAGACCTTTGCCCGCATGGCCATGGACGACGAAGAGACTGTCGCGCTGATCGCTGGCGGCCACACCTTTGGCAAGACCCATGGCGCTGCGGAGGCGAGCCATGTGGGCGCCGAGCCCGAGGCCGATGGCATCGAAGCCCAGGGCCTGGCTGGACCAGCAGCTTTGGCTCGGGCTCGGGGCGCGATGCGATCACCTCCGGCCTTGAAGTGACCTGGACGCAGACCCCCGCGCAGTGGAGCAATTTCTTCTTCGAGAACCTGTTCAAGTACGAATGGGTGCAAGAGAAAAGCCCCGCCGGTGCGATCCAATGGGTGGCCAAGGATGCCCCGACGTCATCCCCGACGCGCATGGCGGCCCCCACAAAAAGCCCACCATGCTGACCACCGATCTGTCGCTGCGCCAGGACCCGGCTTACGAAAAGATCTCGCGCCGCTTTCTGGAAAATCCCCAGGCCTTTGCCGAAGCTTTTGCCCGCGCCTGGTTCAAGCTCACCCACCGCGACATGGGCCCGCGCAGCCGCTACCTGGGCCCCGAAGTGCCCCGCGAAGAGCTGGTCTGGCAAGACCCGATCCCGGCCGTCAGCCATCCGCTGGTCAATGCCGATGATGTGGCCAGCCTCAAGGCGCAGGTCCTGGCATCGGGCTTGAGCGTGCAGGAGCTGGTGGGCACTGCGTGGGCTTCGGCCTCGACCTACCGCGGCTCAGACATGCGCGGCGGCGCCAATGGCGCCCGCATCCGCCTGGCTCCGCAAAAGGACTGGGAAGTGAACCAACCCGAGCAACTGGCCAAGGTACTGGGCGTGCTCGAAGGCATTCAGCGCAGCTTCAACAAGGCCGCTGATGGTGACAAGCGTATCTCGCTGGCCGACCTGATCGTGCTGGCCGGCAATGCCGGTGTGGAGAAGGCCGCTGCCGATGCCGGTGTGCCCACCACCGTGCCCTTCCACCCCGGCCGCAGCGATGCAACGGCCGAGCAGACCGATGCCGCATCCTTCCAGTACCTCGAGCCCAAGGCCGATGGTTTTCGCAACCACCTGCAGGGCCGCTTTGCCGCGCCGGCCGAGGCACTGCTGATCGACAAGGCCCAGCTGCTGACCTTGACCGCGCCGGAGCTGACCGTACTGGTCGGCGGCCTGCGCGCCATCAACATCAACACCGCTGGCAACCCGCAAGGCGTGCTGACGGCCAAGCCCGGCACCTTGAGCAATGACTTCTTTGTGCACCTGCTGGACATGGGCACGCAATGGAAGGCCCAGGACGACGGCAGCTTTGTCGGCGTGGACCGCAAGAGCGGTGCCCAGCGCTGGACGGCCAGCCGCGTCGATCTGGTCTTTGGCTCCAATGCGATCCTGCGCGCCGTGGCCGAAGTCTATGCCCAGACCGGTGCCAAGGAAAAAATGGTCAAGGATTTTGTCGCCGCCTGGACCAAGGTGATGGAGCTGGACCGCTTTGACCTGAAGTAAGCCGCCGCCATAAAAAGCCGCCCGCCCATCCCTGCCGCAGGGATGGGCGGGCATTTTTATGGCGGGCTGGCCTTGGCTGCTGCTGCGGCCAGCCATTTGCCGCTGGGCCAGCCGCCCGAGGCAACGGCCGCCGCCAGAATCTCGCGCAGCACGGCCAAGGTGGCGCGTACCGGCTTGGTCATGCTGCGGTTGGCGGCATAGGCCAGCGCAATCACCCGCTTGAGCTCGGGCTCGGTTCAACGGCGCGCCCTCCAACCTGCCGGCTGCCAGGTCGCTGACCACCGCAATCGGGGCAAGATGGTGTAGCCCAGGCCATCGATCACCACGCTGCGCTGCACCGGCAGCGCATCGGTCTCCACGCAGATGTTGAGCTGCAGGTTCTCCAGCGCGCAGGCATGCTCGACCAGCAGCCGGATGCCATGCGGGTTGCTGGGCAGCACCAGCGCCCGGCCCGCCATATCGGCCATGCGCACGGCCGTGGCACCAGCCATGCCGCAGCCCTTGGGGCCCAGGCCCCACAACTCCTCTTCGATGAGCGGCTCCAGCACCAGATCGGGGTGTTTCTCAGCCGCATACAGCAAGGCCACATCGACCTGGCCGCTCACCAGCCAGGGCCTGAGCGTGCCGGCGTAGGCGACCGTCAGGCGCAGCTTGATGCCCGGGTAGCGGCTGGCCAGCGCGGCGACCAGCGCGCTGGAGACCACATCGCAGGTGCTGGGCAAGAGGCCAATGGTGGACGAGACCCGTCACCTCGTCTTGCGTGCCCGCCAGTTGCAGCCGCGCTTTTTCCAGCTCGCCAAACGCGCGGCGTGCGTAGCTCGCCAGCTCCTGGCCCTGCTCGGTCAGCACCATGCCATGGCGCTCGCGCTCAAACAGCGCGCAGCCCAGGTCTTCCTCCAGCAGCTTCAGCTGGCGCGACACCGCCGGCTGCACCACATGCAGCAGCTCCGATGCGCGGGTCACGCTGCCGGTGTCGGCGACGGTCAAAAAGGCCTTGAGTTGCTTGAAATCCATGCTGCAGCCTCCTCGATCAGAATTGCGTGATAGTGATATCAAAAATGGTGATTATTCAAATCACATCATCACATTTATGATGCCTTCACTGGTTCACAAAACGGAAAGCATGATGAACGCCAAATCCCAACCCACCCTCCCTGGCAAAAGACAAAAGACATTTTTCAGGCCATCAAGGATGCGGCGTGCAGCAAGTGGCCTATGTGCCCGATGCCGGCCACGCCTATGTCATCAAGAGCGCGCGATTGCCGACCCCGAGATCACCGATGTGGCGCTGACCACCGAAGAAGAAGGCGTGGCCGTGGCCGCTGGCGCCTGGCTGGGCGGCCAGCGCGCGGTGCTCTGATGCAAAGCAGCGGTGTCGGCAACTGCATCAACATGTTCTCGCTGCTCAGCGCCGCCGACATCCCCTTTGTCACCATCGTCACAATGCGCGGTGAGTAGCCGAGTTCAACCCCTGGCAAGCGCCGATGGGCCGGGCCACGCAGGCCGCTATGGAGCTGATGGGCATCCATGTGATGCGCGTGCGCCGCCCCGAAGATGCGCAGGAGGTCGTCAGCGCGGCGCTCGATGGCGCCTTCATGGCCGGCGCCCGCATCGCCGTGTTGATTGGCCAGGACGTGATCGGCCGCAAGAAATGGGAGAGAAAGTAATGCAGACCGCGAGAATTCCGCCGCCATGGTCCGCCGCCTGTTTGTCGCGCGCCTGCTGGCCAAAACCACCGAGGCGCTGGTCGTCACCGGCCTGGGCTCGGCCTCCTACGATGTGTTTGCCGCCGGCGACCGTGACCCACAACTATACTTGGTGGGGCGCGATGGGCGGCGCCTCGTCGTGGGCGCTGGGCATTGCGCTGGCCCAGCCACACGCGCCCGGTAGTGGTCATCACCGGCGACGGCGAGCAGATGATGGGCATTGGCAGCCTGGCCACGATTGCCGCCAAGTCGCCCGCCAACCTCAGCATCGTCGTGCTGGACAACGGCCACTACGGCGAGACTGGCAAGCAAAAGAGCCATAGCAGCCTGGGCACCGACCTGGTGGCCGTGGCGCGCGGCTTTGGCATTGCCCAGGTGCAGCAGCTGCGCACCTTGGACCGAAGCCGATGCGCTGGCCGCGCATATCAACGCCCGCAAGGCCACCACCTTTGTGCAGGCGTTGATCCATGCCGATGAGCCGCCCCGCGCGCTGCCGCCGCGCGATGGCCCCTTCATCAAGAACCGCTTTCGCAGCGCGCTGGCCTGCAGCCGTTCTAGCCATAGCAGGGATGCCGCCCGGCATCCCTTCTAGCTCTATCCAGCTCCTCTCAGCACTAGCCAGCACCACCAGAGCTGCCCTCAGCCATCGAATGCCCTTTGCCATGAAACGCTACTCCCTTCAGATTGCCCGGCCTGGCCCAGCCCCCCGCCAGCGGCCAATGGATTGCCAGCCTCAACCCCTACACGGGTGAGGCCTGGGCTGAAATACCCGATGGCAGCGCCGCCGATGTCGATGCGGCCGTGCAGGCGGCGCACCAAGCCTTTAGCAGCGGCGCCTGGCCGCAGCTGAGCGCGACCGAACGCGGCGCATTGCTGCGCAAGCTCGCCACCTTGATCGAGCGCGATGCCGAGAAGTCGCCCGCACCGAAGTGATGGACAACGGCAAGCTGTTCGCCGAGATGCGCGGCAGCTTCAGTACATCCCGCAGTGGTTCCACTACTACGCCGGCCTGGCCGACAAGGTGCAAGGGCCACCTTGCCGCTGGACAAGAAAGGCTATTTCGCCTTTACCCGCCATGAGCCGCTGGGCGTAGTGGCTGCCATCACGCCCTGGAACTCCCCGCTGTTTCTGCTGGCCTGGAAGATTGCGCCGGCGCTGGCAGCCGGCTGCACGGTGGTGGTCAAGCCGTCCGAGTTCACCTCGGCCTCGACCCTGGAGTTTGCCGAGCTGTTCAATGAAGCTGGCTTTCCGCCCGGCGTGTTCAACGTGGTCACCGGCTATGGCGCGCAGGTGGGCAGCGCGCTGGTGGCGCACCCGCTGGTCGCCAAGGTCAGCTTCACCGGCTCCGATGTGACCGGCCGCGCGATCAACCAGGCGGCCGCCGGCCAGCTCAAGCAAGCCTCGATGGAGCTGGGCGGCAAATCGCCCAAACATCGTGTTTGCCGATGCCGATCTGGAGCAGGCCATGTATGGTGCTATCTCGGGCATCTTTGCCGCCCAGGGCAAACCTGTATCGCCGGATCGCGGGCTTTTGGTACAGCGCAGCATCCCGATGCCTTTGTCGAGCGCCTGGTGGCTTTTGCCGCCACCGCCCGCATGGGCGACCCGATGAGCCTGGAGACCCAGGTCGGCCCGGTCACACCCTGCCCCGGTTACGAGAAAGTGCTGTCCTATATCGCCATTGCCAAGGCCGAGGGTGCCGGGTGGTGCTGGGCGGTGCGAAAGCCAGCCGCGCCGAATGCGGCAAGGGCTGGTTCATTGAGCTACCATCCTCACCGGCGTGCACAACGGCATGCGCATTGCGCAGGAAGAGGTGTTTGGCCCGGTGCTGTCGGTGATCCCCTTTGACGACGAGGCCGATGCGCTGCGCATTGCCAACGATGTGCGCTTTGGCCTGGCCGCTGCCGTTTGGACTAGCGATTATCGGGGCGCGCCTGCGCATGTCCGAGCGCCTGCAGGCGGGCACCGTCTGGATCAAACCTACCGCGCCGTCAGCTTTATGGCGCCCCTTTGGCGGCTACAAGGATCGGGCCTGGGCCGCGAAAAACGGCCAGAGCGCGATCTACGAATACCTGCAGACCAAGTCGGTCTGGATCAATAGCGGAGCGACCACGAGCAACCCCTTTGTACTGCGTTAGTTCCCGCGCCTAGCAGGTGACACAGAGCACCGCAGGCCTTTCGTTTAAAACTCTAGGAGACAAACCATGAGAAAAGCACACGGCCCCCTGACTGCCGCGGCACTGGTACGGGCCGCCCTGCTCGCCACCGCGCGCAGGCCGCGCCCGACAAGGTCAAGATCGCTTCATCACCGACATGTCGGGCCTGTACTCGGACTTTGATGGGGCCCGGTGGTCTGGACGCGATCCGCTGGCCGTGGCCGATTTTGGCGGCGAGGTGCTGGGGCGCAAGATCGAGATATCACGGCCGACCACCAGAACAAGCCGACATCGCCGATCGAAGGCGCGCCAATGGTGGGATACGACAATGTCGACCTGATCATCGGAGGGTCGAACTGGCCGTGTCGCTGGCAATCAGCAACCTGTCCAAGGACAAGAAAAAGGTGTTCATCAGCGCCGGCGCAGGTGCCGATTCGCTGACCGAAGAGGCCTGCCAGCCCTATATGGTGCGCTACACCTACTCCACCTCAGCGCAGGCACGCGGCACGGCCGCCGCGCTGGTGGCCAGGGCTACAAGGACTGGTACTTCTCACGTCGGACTACGCCTTTGGCCACTCGATGGAGCAGGCCGCGATCAATGTGGTCAAGCAACCGGCGGCCAATGTGGTGGGCGCGATCCGCCATCCGCTCTGCACCTCCGATTTCTCGTCCTATGTGATGAAGGCGCAAAGCTCGGGCGCCAAGGTGATGGGCTCTGGCCAATGGCGGGGCGACACGATCAACGCCATCAAAACCGCCAAAGAGTTTGGCATCGACAAGAAGATGAAACGTGGCCGCGCTGATGGCCTTCATCACCGATATCCACAGCCTGGGCCTAGGCACCACCGGCGGCATGTTACCTGACCGAGGGCTGGTACTGGGACATGAGCGTGCCTCGCGCGCATTCTCCCAGCGCTTCAACGACAAGAACAAGAAGATGCCACACACCTTCCAGGCGGGTGACTACTGGCCACCACCACTTACCTGAGGCAGTGCAAAAGGCAGGCAGCACCGAGCCCGACCAGGTGATGGGCGCGCTCAAGTCGCTGCCCATCGATGACATGTTTGCCAAGGGCTACATCCGAGCCGATGGCGCCATGGTGCATGGACATGTACTGATGCAGGTGGAAAAAGCCGGCCGAATCGACCAAGCCCTGGGATACTACAGGTGGTCAGCACCATCCCGGGCGACAAGGCCTATGCACCGTCCAAGGAAGGTGCCTGCCCGCTACTCAAGCCTGCGGCCTGAAGCCCGGCTCGCGCTTTCCGACTGACTGCGCTGCGCGCCCACCAAGCGCGCAGCGCCACCTATTGCCTTGAGAGTGAGACATGAACGAGACCTGATCAATGGCCAGTGGCTGGCCGGCGCCAGCCACGATCCAAAGCGGGAACCCCTCTGACACCCGCGAAATGGTGTGCGAGTATGCGGCGGCCGATGCCCAGCAGATGCAGCAGGCCGTGGCCGCAGCGCGCGCCGCCTTTGGACGCTGGCAGCACACCACCACGCAGATGCGCTCGGACTTTTTGCAGCGCGTGTCCAACCAGATGATGGCGCAAAAGGAAAGCCTGGGCCTGCTGGTCTCGCGCGAAGCGGGCAAAACCTTGGCCGAAGGCCTGGGCGAGGTGGTGCGCGCCGCGCAGATCTTCCAGTTCTTTGCTGGCGAATGCCTGCGCTATGGCGGCGAGAGCCTGCCTTCGGTGCGGCCGGGGCATCGGCGTGCAGATCAGCCGCCATGCGCTGGGCGTTCGGCGTGGCTGATCCACGCCCTGGAACTTTCCGATCGCCATCCCCGCCTGGAAGATTGCCCCGGCGCTGGCCTTTGGCAACACCGTGGTGCTCAGCCCTCGGAATACTCGCCCGGCGTGGCCCATGCGCTCTTTCGCATTCTCGATGAGCAAGGCCTGCTGCCGGGCGTGGCAACCTGGTCAACGGCGCAGCGGCAAGCATGCGCGCAGGGGCTGCTGAGCGGCGTCGATGCGGTGTCGTTTACCGGCAGCGGCATGTGGGCCAGAGCATTGCGCAGACCGCCATCGGCGAGATGATCCGGCTGCAGCTGGAGATGGGTGGCAAGAAACCCGCTGGTGGTGCTCGATGACGCCGACCTGGATGTGGCCGTGGAATGCGCACTCAACGGCGCCTTCTACTCGGCCGGCCAGCGCTGCACGGCGTCGAGCCGCCTCATCGTCACCGAGCGGGCGCATGACCGCTTTCGTCGAGGCGCTGACGGCGCGCTTGCGTGCCATGGTCGTCGGCAACAGCCTG
>NZ_JBHRUZ010000008.1:0-33946 GCF_042647185.1 Comamonas sp. JC664 | reverse complement strand
GCCTGGGGCGAGAACGGCTACCGCGAAATCTCCAACTCCAAGCATGCGATCAAGACCCCTGCCGACATGAAGGGCCTCAAGATCGCGTGGTCGGCTCGCCGCTGTTTGTCGACACCTTCAGCGCGCTAGGCGCCAACCCCACGCAGATGAGCTGGGCCGATGCGCAGCCGGCGATGGCCAGCGGCGCCGTCGACGGCCAGGAAAACCCGGTGGCTGTCTACCAGGCGGCCAAGCTCAACACTGTGGGCCAGAAGTACCTGACCCTGTGGGGCTACATCAACGACCCGCTGATCTTTGTCGTGAACAAAGACATCTGGGCGAGCTGGAGCAAGGCCGACCAGGACATCGTACGCCAGGCCGCCATCGAAGCCGGCCAGGAAGAGATCGCCATTGCCCGCAAAGGCATGATCGAGGCGGGCAAGCCGCTGGTCAAGGAGCTGAGCGCCAATGGCGTCACCGTCACTGAGCTCAGCGCTGCCGAGCGCGAAGCCTTTGTGAAAGCCACCCGCCCGGTGTATGACAAATGGAAGCAGCAAGTGGGCGCCGACCTGGTGACCGCCGCCGAGAAAGCGATTGCGGCCCGCAAGCAGTAAGAGCAGCACCCTCCAAAAGCAAAACCACCGGGTTGCGCCGGTGGTTTTTTTGTGGGCGCTGCTACAGAGCACCCTGCGCACTGGCGCTAACGCACTGTGTTTATTCGATCTTGAAGCCGGTCGTCTTGACCACCTGCTTCCAGCGGTCGGTCTCGGCCTGGATCTCCTGCGCAAGCTCTCGGGGCTGGTCTTTACCGGGATGTAGTCGTACTGCTTGAGCTTGGCCAGCACATCGGGCATCTGCATGACCTTGTCGATGTTCTGCGACAGGGCCGCGACGATCTCCTTGGGGGTACCCTTGGGCGCGAGCAAGCCGGCCCAGGAGCTGAACTCCATGTCCTTGATGCCCAGCTCGACCAAGGTCGGCACATCGGGGAAGGACGCGGCGCGCTGGGGCAGCACCACGGCCAAGGCCTTGACCTTGCCGGCCTTGATCATCTCCACGGCAGCAAAGGAGTCGAACGAGAAATCCACCTCGCCGGAGACGACGGCCTGCATCTGCGGACTGGTGCCCTTGTACTGCGCATTGATGATCTGCGGCGCCTTGATCACCTGCTTGAACTGCTCGGTGATCAGGTTAATGATGGCGCTGCCCGACGAGGCCGTCAGCGGCTTGTCCTTGTTTTGCGCCAGCGCGATCAGCTCTTGCAGCGTGTTGGCGGGCAAATCCTTGCGGGCAATGATGATGAAGCCCACCGAGCAGACCTTGGCCACCGGCGCAAAGCTGGCGGCCGCCTCATAGGGCGCCTTGTAGATCACCGGGCTCAGCGTCTGGGCACCCGCGGTATTGAACAGCAAGGTGTATCCATCGGCCTGGGCGCGGGCCACTTCGCCGGTGCCGATCATGCCGTTGGCGCGCCCCGGTTGTCGATGACAAAGGAGGCCTTCATCAGCTCGCCCATCTTCTGCATCACCAGCCGGCCACCACATCGGTGGTGCCGCCTGCGGCAAACGGCACAATCACGCGCACGGGCTTGTTGGGATAGGCCGCTTGCGCCTGGGCCCACTGGGGCACGCTGGCGGCGCCCGCAGCGGCGGCGAGGGTGGTGAGGAAATGGCGGCGCGCAATCATGTCCATGCAATGTCTCCTGTGGCTGTCCTATTGTTGTCGGCCCATTGTGGGCAGCACCGCGCGGGCTGTCTAATACTTGCCAGCAATGCCACCATTCGCAGGCGCTATCGCGGCATGGTTGCACAGCGTGGACGGGCTGCTGCCCAGCAGGGGCTCCCGCCTGTCTCCCAGGCGTCTTGGCCAGGGCCCGCGCGGGCCTTGCCACGGCGCCAGCAACTGACGGCCTAACGAGCCGGCCATTAGTGCCGATATCAGCACTGCAACGGAGTCAAGGCATCCGCACGGCAGGGCATCACCGCCCCCCTGGGTGGCGCCCACCTGGCCGCTCATGCCCAAGGCGCTCTTGATAGATTTTTATAATAGTTTTTCTCTACTTTATCTCAAAAAAACATAGCCAATTTATACCCCTGGTAAATACCCTAATCTAGGGTTAACACCAGGGTTAGCTGTCACATATTTGTAAAAGTTCCAAGCTAATTCACATTGATTTCGGAACAATCAGTTTGATTTTTGGCTATTTATCGAAGATAGATACCAATATAAACTTCATTCCATCGTTAAACAAAAGCGGTATGGCCAGCAAACAAGTTGGCCGATACCGCAAAAGACGACGCGAGTCGACACCAGGCCGAACGCAATCCCAAAGGAAAGAAAAATGAACGCACGTATTTTCGCTATCGCCGCTACTCTCGCCCTGGGTGCTTCCGTTGCCCAAGCCAATCTTTTGAAGGCGACCAAGCCATCACCCCCAAGCGGCTGCGACCAGCGCGTGAGCCGCGCCGATGTGCAAGCCCAGCTGGCTGAAGCCCGCAAGACCAACACGATGATTGCCCAAGGCAACCAGTCGACCGTGAACGCCTACGAACTGGGCAAGGGCCAACTGAGCCGCGCCGAAGTGACCCAGGCTGCCCGCCAAGCGCTGGCCAACGGCTCGATCCTGGAAGGCGAATAAGCTTTTCCCCCTTGCCGGCAGCCACTGAGCCGGTAGGGCATCCACGGGACGGCGCACACACTCACCGCCCTTGGGAACAGGCCACTGCGATGCAGTGGCCTTTTTTGCGTCTGTGCGTTGGGGCTGCGGTGCTGGCACCCAGCGGCTTCCAGGCCGCTACCAGCGAGCAAGCCGCTCAGGTTCTATGATGCGGGAACCTCTCCACGTATCTGTCCTCTCACCGCCAGACAAACAGGTACCACGCGATATGCCCCATGCTTTCCTGCGCCGCTCGATAGGAGCGCTTTTTTTTACACTGCTGGCCCTCGTGCTGAGCGGCACGGCGCTGCATGCCCAGGCCCAGATCAAGCTCCAGATCGGCAGCGGCGCCAGCGCTCCCGCGATGGACACGGCCTCCGGCCCGCGTCGAGCAGCGTGGTGACCACGCGCGTGTGCGCGCAGAGCTGGTGGCACTGGCGCCGCAGGGCATCGAGCCGGGCAAAAGCATTGAACTGGGCCTGCTGCTGGACCACCAGCCCGACTGGCATACCTACTGGACCAATCCCGGCGACTCGGGCCTGCCCACGCAGTTGCAATGGCAGCTGCCGCCGGGCTGGGATGCCGGCGAAATCGCCTGGCCACGCCCCACCCGATTCGGGTCGGTACCCTCGTCAACTACGGCTATGAAGGCCAGGTGCTGCTGCCCGTTACCGTGCAGATCCCCAGCCATTTCTCGGCCGATGCGCGCGATGTGACGGTGCGCCTGCACGCGAACTGGCTGATCTGCCGCGTCGAGTGCATTCCTGAAGAAGGCCAGTTCAGCCTGACCATCCCGACCAAGAGCAGCACCGCGCTGCTGGCGGATAGCTTTGCAAAAGCCCATGCCCAGGCGCCGGTCGCACTGCAAGGCAGCAGCCAGGCCACGGTCGATGGCGAGACGCTGCAGCTGCGCGTCTCCGGCCTGCCCGCTGCTCTGCAGGGCCAGAGCCTGCAGGTACTCAGCGAGAGCCCCGACACCTTGCACCATGCGATGCAGGCCGGCAAGGATTTCCACCAGCAATGGCAAGGCGCGGACTGGACGGCCGTGGTGCCGCTGTCGGCCAACCGGGCCAGACGCCGCAAGACATTCCGCTGGTGCTGACCACCGACCAGCACCGCGCCGTCGATGGCGCCATCGGCTGGCGTACCGTGGCGCCCCTCAGCGGCCAATGGCAGGCCGCTGCCGTGGCCCAGGTCTCACCAGAGCTGGCCGCTGCGCTGGCCAAGAATGCCCAGGCATCCGCCCCCGCCGCGCCGGCCTCTTCGGGCAGCCTGTGGCTGGCGCTGCTGGGCGCGCTCATCGGCGGCCTGATCCTGAACCTGATGCCTGCGTGTTCCCGATCCTCGCGTTTAAGGTGCTGGGCTTTACCGCGCACGGCAGCCAGCTGCGCGAGCAGCGCCATGCCGGCCTGGCCTATACCGCGGGCGTGGTGCTGTCGTTCCTGGCCCTGGGCGCGCTGCTGCTGGCGCTGCGCTCGGCCGGCCAGCAGCTGGGCTGGGGTTTCCAGCTGCAGTCGCCGCTGGTCATTGCGGCGCTGGCGGCGCTCTTCACCGTGATCGGCCTCAACCTGGCGGGCATGTTCGAGTTTGGCAGCTTTGTACCCAGCAGCTTGGCGGGCAAGCAGGCCAAGAGCCCGATCAGCAATGCCTTTTTGAGCGGCGTGCTGGCCGTGGCCATTGCCTCGCCTGCAACCGCCCCGTTCATGGGCGCGTCGATGGGCCTGGCCGTGAGCCTGCCGGCCGCCGAGGCCCTGCTGGTGTTTGCCGCGCTGGGCCTGGGCATGGCCACCCCCTATCTGCTGGCCAGCTGGATCCCTGCGGTGGTGCGCTGGCTGCCGCGCCCGGGCGCCTGGATGGACACCTTCCGCCGTGCGATGGCCTTTCCGATGTTTGCCACCGTGGTCTGGCTGGTCTGGGTGCTGGGCCAGCAAAGCGGTATCGATGGCGCAGCCACCTTGCTGGCGATGCTGGTGCTGCTGGCCGCGCTCGTCTGGGCGCTGGGCCTGCAAGGGCGCGCGCGCTGGGGCTTTGCGGTGCTGTCGCTGGCCGGTGGCCTCTACCTGGCCACCGCCATGGGCCACAACCTGACCACGCCTGCCCCTGCGCCGGCCAACAGGCCAGCGGCGCGCTGTGGCAGCCTGGTCGGCGCAGAAGGTGGGCGAGATCAGTGCCACCGGCAAGCCGGTGTTTGTCGATTTCACCGCCGCCTGGTGCGTCACCTGCCAGTACAACAAGCGCACTACCCTGAGCGACAGCCAGGTGCTCGCCGCCTTCGAAGGCAAACAGGTGAGCTTGCTGCGCGCCGACTGGACCCGCCAGGACCCTGCCATCACGCAGGCGCTCAATCAGCTGGGCCGCAGCGGCGTGCCGGTCTATGTGCTGTATGCACCGGGCAAGGCGCCGCAGATCCTGTCCGAGGTGCTGAGCGTCAAGGAAGTGGTGGACGCGATCACACAGCTTTAAGACCTCTCCCAATGAGAAAAGCGCCGGTTGTGCCCGGCGCTTTTCGTTTCTGCAACGCAGAACAAGCTGCCGATCAGCGCCGCTGCGCCGCCAGCTTGCGCACCTCGCGCACCAGCTGGTCGACCTCGTCAAAGGTGTTGTAGAAGGCCAGCGAGGGCCGCACGGCGGTCTCGACCCCAAAGCGGCGCAGGATGGGCTGCGCGCAATGGTGGCCGGTGCGCACGGCAATGCCTTCGGCGTGAGCGCCTGGCCCACCTCGTCGGTGCTGTAGCCCTCCAGCGTAAATGCCAGCACGCTGGCCTTGCCCGGCACGGTGCCGATCAGGCGCAGCCCCGGGACGCGGGCCAGCTGCGCCATGCCATAGTCCACCAGCGCATGCTCGTAGCGGCTGATCTGCGCGATGCCGATGCGCTCCAATATTCGAGCGCCGCGCCCAGGCCCACCGCATCGGCGATGTTGCCGGTGCCCGCTTCAAAGGTATTGGGCAGCGGCTGGTAGACGGTTTTCTCAAAGGTCACATCGGCAATCATGTTGCCGCCGCCCTGCCAGGGCGGCATGGCCTCCAGCACCTCGCGCCGGCCCCAGAGCACACCAATGCCGGTGGGTGCAAAGATCTTGTGGCCTGAGAAGACAAAGAAATCCGCGCCCAGCTCCTGCACATCGACAGGGGTGTGCGCAATCGACTGCGCGCCATCAATCAAGGTCGTGATGCCCCGGCGCTTGGCGATCTCCACCACCTGCTTGACGGGCACCACTGTGCCCAGCACGTTGGAGACATGGCCGATGGCGACGATCTTGGTGCGGTCGTTGATCAGCTTCTGGTACTCATCGAGCCGGATCTGGCCCTGGTCGTCGACCGGTATCACCCGCAGCCGGGCGCCCTTGGCTGCGGCCAGCTGCTGCCAGGGGACGATGTTCGCATGGTGCTCCAGGTGGCTGATGATGATCTCATCGCCTTCGCCCACATTCGCCCCGCCCCAGGCCTTGGCCACCAGGTTGATGCCTCGGTGGTGCCGCGCACAAAGACCACCTCGCGCGCCTCGGGGGCGTTGATGAAGCGCCGCACTACCTCACGGGCATGCTCATAGGCATCGGTCGCCCGCGCGGCCAGCGTGTGGGCCGCGCGATGGATGTTCGAGTTCTCATGCGCATAGAAATGGCTGATGCGCTCGATCACCTGGCGCGGCTTGTGCGTGGTGGCCGCATTGTCCAGCCAGACCAGCGGCTTGCCGTTGACGCGCTCGGCCAGGATCGGGAAGTCGCACCGCACCGCCTGGATGTCAAAACCGGGATGGCGGTCCTGCTGCGCAGCCACAGGCGCCGCATCGGCATGCGGATGCGGCTTGGCTGGCGTGACAAAGCCACTGGGCAGCGGCACGGCATGCACAAAGTAGTACTGCGGCGCAGCGCCCGGCACCGGAGCGGGGTGGGCCTGGTGGCCCAGAGGCGCCACGTCGGCACCACGTGGCCCACGCAAATCGATGCCGTTCAGATGGCTATCGGGCGCAGTACGGCGGGCCTGGTCGGCCAGCGCCTGCAACGATGCACCACTGCTGTCCGCAGGTGCAGCTGCAGCTGACGGTGGCTCCAGAAAATAATAACAGCGCCAGGGGTAGAAGCAGAAACGGGTGCTGCCACCGCCTGGGATGCACTGGCTTGCGGTGCAGCCGCATGGGGCACCCCTTGCACCAACCCGCCCAGGCGCGGCTCATAGGCGGGCAGCGTGGCCAGCACGCTATCGGGCACCCCATTGCCGGCTGCGGCATGGGGCAGCAAGGCCGGGGCGCGGTGGGCCAGCGACAGCACGGTGTGGGCGATGCGGGCAAAAGGTTGCTGCCCGGCAGCACGCCGCAGGGATAGGGTGCCCGGCACGCTGGGCCCCAGGCCGCCGGGCTGGCCAGCGGCGAGCCCGGCGGAGCAATGTTCACCGGCGCCTGCACACCCGGCGGCAAGCCGGGCGCGCTGGGCCGCTCGGCAACAGCGCGGTGGCCAGCTGCGCGAGCAGCTCGGTGGAGATGGGCGCGCCCGATGGCTCGGGCAGGCCGGATACGGCGGAAACCATGGCGGCTCCTTTGCTCACTTGTAGGTATCGGGGTAGTCGTGGTACTTGTTGATCTCCACGTCATCGAGCACAGCCAATGCATCGGGCGTGTGCACCGCCAGCGAGCAGTACAGCGAGATCAGGTACGAGGCAATCGCATGGTTGTTGATGCCCATGAAGCGCACCGACAGGCCGGGCCCTGCTCGCCGGGCAGGCCGGGCTGGAACAGGCCAACAACGCCCTGGCGCTTGTCACCCACGCGCAGCAGCAGGATCTTGGATTTGCCGTCCGCCACCGGCACCTTGTCCGAGGGGATCAGCGGCACACCACGCCAGGTGATGAACTGCGAGCCAAACAGGCTGACCGTGGGCGGTGGCGTGCCGCGGCGCGTGGCCTCGCGGCCAAAGGCGGCAATGGTGAGCGGGTGGCCAGGAAAAATGCCGGCTCTTTCCAGACCTTGGTCAGCAGCTCATCGAGGTCATCGGGCGTGGGCGCGCCGGTCAGCGGGAAGATGCGCTGGTCTTCCGCCACCTGGGCCAGCAGGCCGTAGTCGGGGTTGTTGATCAGCTCGCTTTCCTGGTTCTCCTTGTGGTCTCGATGGTCAGGCGCAGCTGCTCCTTGATCTGGTCATGCGGGCTGCTGTAGAGGTCGGAGACCCGGGTGTGCACATCCAGCACGGTGCTGACGGCGTTGAGGAAGAACTCGCGCGGCTGCGCGTCGTACTCGACAAAGGTGCGCGGCAGCTGGTTCTCATGCGTCTTGGCGTGCAGGCCACCGGATGTCCTCGGGGTTTTTGACTTGGTTGAGGCGGTAAATACCCGCCTCGACCGGCACCCATTGCAGCAGATGCGTCAGCCAGCGCGGGCTGATCGTGGAAAGCTGGGGAACGGTCTTGGTGGCGTTGGCTAACTGCCGTGCAGCACTGTCGCCCAATGCGGTCGTGCCGCCTACATTCGCTGTCATATTTCTCTCCGGTTGCGCGTGTGAATGAACAGGAAAATCATCGCTGGCGGGCGCTGGCGCCTCAACCGCTATCGCCGCCAAGCGCCGCATGTGCTGCGCGCGCACCAGGTAGTGCTGGTGCAGCTCCTCGCCGCGCAGTACCAAGGTGGACTGGGGCACCTGCAGCGCCTGGGCCAGCTTGCCGATGGTGGCCAGCGACACTGCCACCTGGCCGCGCTCGACCTCACCGACATAGGAGCGGTTCAGATCGGCCTGCGCAGCCAGCTGCTCCTGCGACAGCCCATGGCCTCGCGCGAGCGGCGCACGGCCAGACCGAAATGGTGGGAGAAATCATTCATAGCGCAGCCTCCTCGGCGGGCAAGGCGGGCTCGCTCCGGGTGTGCTGTGCGAGGGTCTGCGCAGCGGCCTGCAGCGACGCTTGGGTCACATGGGCACCGGCGGCCACGCTCTGGGTCAGCCAAACATTGCCGCCAATGACGGCGCCAGCGCCCAGCGTGACCCTTCCCAGAATGTCGCACCCGCGTAGATCACCACGCCGTCCTCGACGATCGGGTGGCGCGGCTGGCCCTTTTGCAGATGGCCCTGCTCGGTCTGCACAAAGCGCTTGGCGCCCAGGGTGACGGCCTGGTAGATGCGCACCTTGCGGCCGATCACCGCCGTCTCGCCACCACCACGCCGGTGCCGTGGTCGATGAAAAAAGCCCTCGCCAACCTGCGCGCCGGGTGGATGTCGATGCCCGTCTCGCTGTGCGCGAGCTCGGCCACGATGCGGGCGAGCAGCGGCAGCTGCAGTGCATAGAGCTGGTGCGCAATGCGGTGGTGGATCAGCGCCAGCACGCCGGGGTAGCACAGCAGCACCTCGTCGACGGTGCGGGCAGCCGGGTCGCCCTCATAGGCGGCCTGCACATCGCTGTCGAGCAGGCGGCGAATGCCGGGCAAGGCGAGGGCAAACTGGCGCGTCAAGGCCAGGGCCTGCTCCTCGGTGCCCGCCGGGCTGCGCTGGGTGTAGCGCAGCTCCAGCGCAATCTGGGTCTGCAGCCGGTGCAAGGCGGCATCGAGCGCATGGGCGACATAAAAGTCCTCGCTCTCCTGCAGCAAATCGTGCGGGCCCAGCCGCATCGGGAACAGCACGCCTTTGAGAAGACCCAGGGTCTGGGCCAGCGCATCGCGCGAGGGAAACTCGCGCCCGCCGGGCTCCTGGCTGCGCTGGTGGGACTCGCGCCACTGGCGTCGCTGCTCGGCCAACTGTGCGGCCACTTCTTGGATGGGAAAAGGGGTGGTCATGGGTGCCTTCTTAGGGGTTCAACGCGCGCTCATGGAGAGGGTCAGGGTCTCAGTCCTGCACCCAGGGCAGCTGGTGGTAGCGCCAGCCATCGCCATGGCCGCGCTGCTGCAGCGCATCCAGCTCGCCTTCAAAACCCTCTTGCACATTGAAGACATGGCGAAAGCCCGCCGCTTCGGCCGCCTGGGCAGCCAGCACCGAGCGTTTGCCGCTGCGGCACAGCAGCAGCGCCACGGCGTCCTTGCCGCCGTGCGCGGCCAGGCGCGCTTCGAGCTCGCGCACAAAGCGCGGGTTGCGGGTCAGCGCCGTACCCGTCGCCCAGGGGACATGGATGCTGCCGGGCACATGGCCGACAAAATGGCGCTCCTCGGCCGAGCGCACATCGACCAGCACCGCCAGCTGCTGCTGCACCAGTTGCCAGGCCGCCACCGGCGGCACGCTGCCGGCATAGCCCAACGCCTGCTCCTGCGCCGCTCTCCAGGCTGCCTCCAGTACATCGGGCAGCTGATATCGGTTGTTGTCATAAAACGCCTCTAAGGTCAAATGGATGGGGATAGCCACCAATTTAGGCCGCTGGACGCCGTTGGAACAGAATATAAATGCGCTTGTACATGCGTTTTTCACATATACGAGGCCCACCGCCGCGGCCTGCGCCTATAGATCTATGTGCTGAATAAGGCTATATTGAAACCAGGGTTAAGCAGTGGACTGCTGCCATTCAGCCAAGGTCTGCTGTGCACCTCTGCTGCCGCAGTGCAACAGGCCAAGTGCTGCGGTCCTTCCTCAAAACAGGGCTGCAATGCCCGCTGTTGGCACCCTGCACGGTGCTGGCAACCGGCAATGACAGCCTCCTATAGGAGACAAAGATGGCTGTCATTACCCATTCCCATGATCTGCATTCGTCCACCCAGGCCGGAGCCCCCACCAGCGCCATGTCAGCGCCAAACGCGTGTGTCTGGGGATCGTGCTGCTGTGCGTGGCCATCGCCGCGCTGGCCCTGCCGCTGGTGCGCGACGGACTGCAGCTGATCCAGACCCAGCTGCACTGGCCCGCGCTGTCTGGCTGGCTCGCCCAGGCGCCCATGGCCAGCTGGCTGATGATGTTTGTCTGGGGTGCGCTGGTGCCGCTGTCCTTGATCGCGATGCTGCGCCACCACCGCAATGCGCTGGGTGTCGTCGTCGCGCTGGCCTTTGCCGCCGTGGCCGTCGTCTGGTATGTGCACATGCCCGCCCAATCGGGTGCGCCGCGCAGTACAAGGACAGCATCTGGTGCTCGGTCATCGCCTGGGGCTACAGCCTGAGCCTGGTATCAGCAACGCCGTCTACCTGTTTGCCCTGGTGATGGCCTTGCTCGGCGGCATCAGTGTGGCCGCGATTCCTGAGGACGATGAAGAAGACACGGGGCCCCAAGCGGGCCGCCCATGACAAGTTGAAGTGAGGGGCTCTCAAGGTCCAGCAAACCGCAGGTTTGCGGAGGAGACCAGGCGCCGCGCCGCAGGCAGTACAAAAGTACGACCAGGCGCCGCAACGGCCTCTCAAGGGCTTTGTGAATCCCTCAGCGCTGGGGCATGTCGGCGTCGGTGTAGCACAGGCTCACCGTCGCATCGCCCGGTATCGGCGGCATGCTGGCGTTCCAGGCTTCCCAGGCGGCCACCATCGCTTGCAGGCGCTCGGGCAGCACGCTGGCCAGGTTGGCGCGCTCGCGCTCATCGGCGTGCAGGTTGAACAAATAGTCCACGCCATCGACCCGCAGGTATTTCCAGTCGCCATCGCGCATCGCGCGCTGGCCCCGGTGGTTCATGCGCCAGAACAGGGCTGATCCTGGTGCCAGGCCGGGTCCTGCAGCAGCGGCAGCAGCGACTGCCCATCCCAGGGGTAGCCGGCAGCGGGCTGGGCCCCGCCAATGTCCAGCATCGTGGCGCTCCAATCCATCGTCATGCAGGTCTGGCGGCTCTCGCCCGCAGGGGCGATGACGCGTGGCCAATGGGCCACCCAGGGCACGCGGATGCCGCCCTCGGTCAGGTCCATCTTGCCGCCCACCAGCGCCAGTTGTCCGAGAAGCGCTCGCCGCCGTTGTCGCTGGTGAACACGATCAGCGTGTCGTCTGCCAGCCCATGCGCTTGCAGGCGCTCCACCAGGCGGCCAATGCCTTCGTCCATGTGGTGAATCATGCGCTGGTAGCTCTCGATATTGCCGCCATGCAGGTGGTAGATGGCCTGCTTGTTCTCCACCAGCTCGCGCGACAATGCCTCGTCGTCCCGGGTCTCCCAGGCCAGTGCGGGGCGGTGTAGTGCACGCTCAAAAAGAAGGGTGTGTCCTGCTGCGCACCGGCTGCCATGCGGTCGATATAGTCCACCGCATAGTCGCTGATCAGGTCGGTCAGGTAGCCCGGCTGCGCGCGCTCGGCCTCGCCAAACCAGAGGTCATGCTGGCATTGGCACCGCAGTGGCTGAAGTAATCCACGCCGCCCGACATGGGCCCAAAGAACTCCTCATAGCCCGATTGGAGCGGGCTGAAATGCGGCGGGTAGCCCAGGTGCCACTTGCCCATCAAGGCGGTGCGGTAGCCTGCTTCTCGCAGCAGCGATGGCAAGGTCGGGTGGCTGGGCGGCAGGCCCAGGTCAGGGTTGCCGCGCGTGGCGGTGCGGATCGGCTCCTCGGCCGCGCCGCGCAGGCGGTACTGGTAGCGCGCCGTCATCAGCGCAAAGCGCGTGGGCGAGCAGACCGGCGAGTTGGAATAGCCTTGCGTGAGCTTGAGGCCCCCGGCAGCGAGCGCATCGATATGCGGCGACACGGCGCCAAATCGGGCGTTGCGGCCGCCATAGCAGCCCAGATCGGCGTAGCCCAGGTCATCGGCCACGATAAAGATGATGTTCGGTCGTTTCAACACGGGGTCTCACTCACAGTCATGGCGGGCCGGCACCCGGTGGGCGCGCGGCCTGCGTCTGGCATGTCAAGGGGCAACAGATCAGGGCTTGTAGCCCGAGGCCTGGATCACTGGGACCCACTGCTTTTGTAGGCCTGCAGCGCCTTGGCGGTCTGCTCGGCGGTGCTGGCCACCGGGTCCAGGTAGTTGGTCGCAAACTGTTTGTGCACATCCGGGTCCTGCATCAGCTTGTGGATGGCGGCAGCGTAGCGCTGCACCTGCGCGGCGGGCATGGACTTGGGCGCAAAGAAGGTGTTCCAGCCAGCGGCAGACAGGTTCACGCCGGCCTCCTTCAAGGTCGGCACATCGGGCACGGCGGCGTTGCGGGCATCGCCACTGACGGCCAGCAGGCGCAGCTTGCCCGCCTGGTGCTGCTGCACCAGCGTGTCGAGCGTATCAACGGCGACCGGCACCTGGCCGCCCCATCAGATCGGTGAGCAGCGGGGCCGAGCCCTTGTAGCCCACCGCCTCGGCTTCGACGCCGGCTTGCTGGCCAAGCATCAGCGCAAAGAAGTGCGGCAGGCTGCCAGTGGCAGGCACGCCGATATTGGCCTTGGCCGGGTTGGCCTTGAGCCAGGCGAGCAGGTGCTGCATTTCCCTGACCGCACGGCGCTGGACACCGCCACGCCAAACACATAGCGGTTGACCTCGCTGACCGGCACAAAATCCTGCTCGGCGTCATAGCCCAGATTGCTCACCACCAGCGGCGCCACCACCATGACGGCGGGGTTGGCCAGCATCAGCACCGGCTGGTTGGCCGGCGCATTCTTCACAAACTGCGCAGCCACGCGGCCGCCGGCGCCCACCTTGTTGTCCACAATCACGGTGCTGCCCAGGCTGGCCTGCAGCTTGTCGGCCACGATGCGCGCAACGCGGTCCGTCGCGCCACCGGGCGGGTAGCCCACGATGATGCGCAGCACCCCGTCCTGGGCCTGCGCGGGCAAGGCCCAGAGCGACGAGGTGGTGGCCAGCACCGAGGCAGCCATGGCTGCGGACTGCCGAGAAAATGACGACGTTGAACCATGGGGAGAGTCTCCGATGCTTATGAACAAGCCGCATGACGGCCGATGCCCTCTATGTTGCCGCGTTTGATCTAGCCCAAAGGCATAAGCTTTTTCAGCCTCCGCACATGCGCCCGCGCAGCATGCCTGCACTGTAGAAAACCAGGGCACAATTGTTCTAATCAACCATCGCCCGGATTTACCCGCAGTGCGCCCAACCCCCTTGCCGATCCGCAGCAGCCCAGCGACCTGCTGCTCTACCGCCTGGCCAAGCTCACTGCGTCGGCGGGCCGGCTGGTGACGCGGTTGTGCGAGCGCCACTACGGCATCACCGGCGCGAATGGGGCGTGCTGATGTGGCTGGCGCGCCAGCCCGGTCTGCAGCCTTCGCAACTGGCCGATCTGCTCGAGCTTGACCGGGCCCGCATCTCGCGCGCGATCGCCTCGATGCAGGCCAAGGGCCTGCTGCACAAATTCACCGAGACAGGCAACGGCGCCGCGCAGCGCTGCAACTGAGCCCTGCCGGCCAGCGCCTGCATGATGCGCTGCTGCCCCAGGTGCGGCGCATCAACACCGACCTGGTGGCCGCGCTCGATGCCGATGCGCTGGCGCAATTGGACCAGAGCCTGCACCAGCTGCAGCAGCAGGCCAACCGGTCCGCGCAGGACGAGGCCAGCGATGCGGCCTTTCCGCCGCGCCAGTCCGGCCACCGCCAAAACCACCTGGGCTGAGCCACCGCCGGGGGGCGATCTGCGCGGACTTTGCTCCATACCCTACCCGGGCAAACCGGCATCGCTGCCCAGGCATCGGCAACTGCGCGACAATCCCTGCCCATGAGCACGACATTTGCACCGCTGAGCAACGACACCTTCTTGCGCGCCTGCCGCCGCCAGGCCACCGACTACACCCCGCTGTGGCTGATGCGCCAAGCCGGGCGCTACCTGCCCGAGTACAAGGCCACGCGCGCGCGCGCCGGCAGCTTCATGGGGCTGGCAACGAATGTGGACTACGCCACCGAGGTGACCTTGCAGCCGCTCGAGCGCTTTGCGCTCGATGCTGCGATCCTCTTTAGCGACATCCTGACGGTGCCCGATGCGATGGGCCTGGGCCTGTCGTTTGCCGAAGGCGAAGGCCCGCGCTTTGCCCAGGTGGTGCGCGACGAGGCCGCCGTGCAGGCGCTGGCCGTGCCCGACATGGACAAGCTGCGCTATGTGTTCGACGCGGTGACCAGCATCCGCCGTGCGCTGGGTGGCCGTGTGCCGCTGATCGGTTTTTCCGGCAGCCCCTGGACCCTCGCCTGCTACATGGTCGAAGGCAAGGGCAGCGATGACTACCGCCAGGTCAAGTCGCTGATGTACAGCCGCCCCGATCTGATGCACCGCATCCTGGAGGTGAATGCCGACAGCGTGGCCGCCTACCTCAACGCCCAGATCGATGCCGGCGCGCAGGCCGTGATGATTTTTGACAGCTGGGGCGGTGTGCTGGCCGATGGCGCCTTCCAGCAGTTCAGCCTGGCCTACACCAGGCGCGTGCTCAGCCAGCTCAAGCGCACCGGCGTGGACGGTACCGATGTGCCCCGCATCGTGTTCACCAAGGGTGGCGGCATCTGGCTGCCCGAGATGCGCGATCTCGACTGCGAGGTGCTGGGCCTCGATTGGACCGCCAACCTCGGCAAGGCCCGTGCCATCATCGGCGGCGAAGTCGGCGGCCCGGGCAAGGCGCTGCAAGGCAATATCGACCCCAATGTGCTGTTTGCCCCGCCCGAGCGCATTGCCGAGCAGGTGCGCCATGTGCTCGAGAGCTTTGGCACGCCCCATACCGACACCAGCCGCCCCGGCCCCACGCATATCTTCAACCTGGGCCATGGCATCAGCCAGTTCACACCGCCCGAGCATGTGGCCGCGCTGGTCGAAGCGGTGCACAGCCAGTCGCGTGCGATGCGTGCTTGATCGAGGCGGCTGAGCGCTGCGATATCGCCCAAGCAAAAGCCCTGCCGTTTTACATGGCAGGGCTTTTCATGGGGCAGAGCACGTCGCTTCTCAGCCCTGCGGCGGCCGATTCGCGATGGTCTGCAGCAAGTGCTCGATGCACTGGACCATGCTGGCGTGTTGCTGCGCCTCTTCGGAGGGGCACAGCGCCGTCTCGGCATCCGGCCCACCGGGCACGGAGACCCAGTGCAGGCGTGCGCCCAGGCTGGCGGCGGCCTGCAGCAAGCTGGCGCTGCGGGCGATCACCGCGACCTTGCCCGCTTCCATGTTGAAGCGGTCCAGGATCTGGCGCAGCAGCGTGGCCTGGGCATCCAGGCAGTCGCAGTGGTCATCGGGCGGATGGGGACAGAAGAACACCGCATCGACCTTGGCGCCGACGGTGGCCAGCTCCTTGTACATCTGGCGGTGGTAGTCATTGAGTGCGGCGCAGTCGTAGAGACCCCGGCCCAGACCGGGCTGGTTGGCCACCAGCACCACATGCCAGCCAGACAGGTTGAGCCGGGCGATGCTGATCGCCGCATCGGGCATGCTCTGCCAGTCCTGGTGGCCGCTCAGCTGGCCCAGCACCGGCTGGCCAACAATACCGTCACGCTCGAGAATCGCAAGTTTCATCACAGGCTCCCTCCGAAGACAGGCTGGGGCACGCGGCCCTGGCGGGCGGCAGCCATGCACGATGGCTGCGCGCCCATCCAGCTTATCAGGCAGCGACCAGGCGCGACAGATCGGCGATGCGGTTCATCGCCTCATGCAGGGTCGCCAGCAGGCCCAGGCGGTTGGCCTTGAGCGCCGGGTGTTCGGCATTGACCATCACATGCTCAAAGAAGGCATCGACCGGCGTGCGCAACGCCGCCAGGGTCTGCAGGCTGGCGGTGTAATCGCCTTCGGCAAACTGGGCATCAGCCTTGGGTGCGACGGTCTGCAGCGCGGCAAACAGGTCCTTCTCGGCCTGTTCTTGCAGCAGGGCTTCGTCCACGCGGGCGCGTACCGGGCCATCGGCCTTCTTCAGGATATTGCCCACGCGCTTGTTGGCAGCGGCCAGCGCCGGTGCCTCGGGCAGCGCGGCAAAGGCACGCACCGCTTCCAGGCGCTTTTGCACATCGGCCAGGCGCTGGGGGCGGTAGGCCAGCACGGCCTCCACTTCCTGGGCGCCAAAGCCTTGCTCACGCAGGCTGCCGGCCAGGCGGTCATAGATGAAGTCGGACAGCGCTGCGCTCGCGTCTTCGATCTTGTCGCCAAAGGCGGGCAAGGTGCTGACCAGCAAGGTGTCCAGGTCCAGCGGCAGGTCCTTTTCGACCAGCATGCGGATGACGCCCAGCGCATGGCGGCGCAGCGCAAACGGGTCGCGGTCGCCGGTGGGCAGGTTGCCGATGCCGAACATGCCCACCAGGGTTTCGAGCTTGTCGGCCAGCGCGACGATCACGCCCACCTCGCCGCGTGGCAGCACATCGCCGGCAAAGCGCGGCTTATAGTGGTCTTCGATCGCATCGGCCACTGCGGCATCGAGCTGGTCGTTGAGCGCGTAGTAGCGGCCCATCGTGCCCTGCAGTTCTGGGAACTCACCCACCATGTCGGTGATCAGGTCGGTCTTGGCCAGCTGGGCGGCCTGGTCCACCTGCTTGCCCAGTTGGGTGGCGCCCAACTGCTGCGCAATGCTCTTGGCAATGGCACGCACGCGCTGCACGCGCTCACCCTGGGTGCCCAGCTTGTTGTGGTAGACCACCTTGTCCAGCGCCTCGACGCGCGAGGCCAGGGTCTTCTTGCGGTCCTGGTCAAAGAAGAACTTGGCATCGGCCAGGCGCGGGCGCACCACGCGCTCATTGCCACCAGTCACGGCCGATGCGTCAGCGGGGCTGATGTTGCTCACCACCAGGAACTGGTTGGTCAGCGCGCCATCGGCAGCGAGCAGCGGGAAGTACTTCTGGTTGGCCTTCATCGTCAGGATCAGGCACTCCTGCGGCACACCCAGGAATTCCTTCTCGAACGCGCAGACCAGCACATGGGGGCGCTCGACCAGCGCAGTCACTTCATCGAGCAGTGCTTCGTCGTCGATCGGCTTGACGCCGCCGCCCACGCGCTCGGCCGCTGCCTGCAGCTGGCGCACGATCTCGGCCTTGCGCTCGTCAAAGCTGGCAATCACCGCGCCCTGCTCGGCCAGGGTCTTGGCGTAGCTGTCGGCATCAGTGATCACCAGCGGATCGACCAGCGCTTCAAAGCGGTGGCCGTGCGTGGTGTTGCCGGCCTTCAGACCCAGCGCTTCGATCGACAGCAGCACCTCGGTGCCGTGCAGGGCCACCAGGCCATGCGCCGGGCGCACAAACTGCACGCTGCTCCAGCCGGGCAATTCGCAGTTGCCTTCGAGCTGGTAGGTCATGACCTTGGGGATGGGCAGCTTGGCGATGCTCTCGGTCAGCGCCTTTTGCAGGCCTTCGGCCAGGCTGACGCCAGCGGCCGTGCTGTCGTAGAACAGCGCTTCGGCCTTGCCGTCCTGGGCCCGCTTGAGCTGCGGCACCACCGAGGCATCGGCGCCCAGCGCGGCCAGCTTCTTGAGCAGGGCCGGCGTTGGCTGGCCATCGGCCGACAGGCCGACTGCCACGGGCATCAGCTTTTGCGACACCTGCTTGTCAGCGGCGCGCGGCAGCACGTCGGTGATCAGCGCGGCCAGGCGGCGCGGCGAGGCATAGGCCGTCAGCTGCGAGCCGTCACCGGCCAGGCCCTGCGCGCGCAGTTGCTGCAGCAGCACCTGGGCAAAGGCATCGCCCAGCTTTTTGAGCGCCTTGGGAGGCAGCTCTTCAACAAACAGTTCAACCAGAAGATTGGGAGAGGAAGTCATCAGGATTTCCGGGTATGGCGCAGCGCGAAGATGGACAGGCCCAGGGTCAGCAGCGGGAACCATACGTTGTAGAGTTCACTGACCAGGACCTGCACACCGCGCTGCGAGAAAAAGCGGTCTGCAGCAATGGGCGAGACGGCAATCGGTCGCCAAGGGCTGAAAAAACGTTCGGAGCTCAAAGGCCACAGCAGGGCAATGCCGCTGCCGCCGCTGGTCATCATGTCCAGCAAGGGGTGCGACAAGGTGCAGAAAAACACCCAGGCAAAGCCGGCCAGGCGCGGCACCTTCCACCAGCGCGCCAGCCATAGGCCCAGCAGGCCCATCAGCAGTGCAAACAAGGCCGTGTGGGTGATGCCACGGTGGGCCCAGATGCCGCTGCCGGCGCTGCCGAACTGGTAGGGAATGCCGTCGAAATCAGGCGCAATCGCGGCCAGCGCGCCCACCAGCAGCATGCTGGGCGGCACACGGCGGCTGCCCAGCGCCAGCGCTGCGGCGACCGGTACGGCGACATGCGTGAAGATCGTGGGCATGGGCAGCGCGGCGGGGGTGTTTAGGCGGCAGCCTTCGGGGGGATCTGCGCGACCCACTCGCGCGGAGCCATCGGAAAGCCCAGGCGCTCGCGGCTGTCGTAGTAGCTCTGCGCCACGGCGCGCGCGAGGTTGCGGATGCGGCCGATGTAGGCCGCCCGCTCGGTCACGCTGATCGCGCCACGCGCATCGAGCAGGTTGAAGGTGTGGCCGGCCTTGAGCACTTGCTCATAGGCGGGCAAGGCCAGCTGCTGCTCCATCAGGAGCTTGGCCTGCTTTTCATGGGCGCCAAAGGCCTGGAACAGGAACTCCGCATCGGAATGCTCGAAGTTGTAGGTGGACTGCTCGACCTCGTTTTGGTGGTAGACATCGCCATAGGTCAGGCCATCGGTCCACTGCAGGTTGTAGACGTTGTCCACGCCTTGCAGGTACATCGCCAGGCGCTCCAGGCCGTAGGTGATCTCGCCGGTCGCGGGCTTGCAGTCGATGCCGCCCACTTGCTGGAAATAGGTGAACTGTGTCACTTCCATGCCGTTGAGCCAGACTTCCCAGCCCAGGCCCCAGGCGCCCAGGGTCGGGTTTTCCCAGTCGTCTTCGACAAAGCGGATGTCGTTTTTCTTCAGGTCAAAACCCAGCGCTTCGAGCGAGCCCAGGTACAGATCGAGAATGTTGGCAGGCGCGGGCTTGAGCACCACCTGGAACTGGTAGTAGTGCTGCAGGCGGTTGGGGTTCTCGCCATAGCGGCCATCCTTGGGGCGGCGGCTGGGCTGCACATAGGCCGCTTTCCAGGGCTCGGGGCCGATGGCGCGCAGGAAGGTGGCGGTGTGCGAGGTACCTGCACCCACCTCCATGTCATAAGGTTGCAATAGCGCGCAGCCCTGGTCGGCCCAGTACTGCTGCAGCTTCAAAATGATTTGTTGGAAATTCAACATGGAGAGTCTGGTGGTGGACGCAGCCTGCTGCTGGCGGCCCGCGAAGTGGGCGCGCAGCGACAAGATCGGACTGCATGCATGCCTTGCTGCCTGTCTGCACCAGCAAAGCGGTCAAAAACATTTGATTTTAGTGCTTTCAGCCGCCCCATGGGTGGCGATAGCCGAGCGCGCCAGCGGCAAGGGCAGGCACGCATGGCTGCCAGCCCGCAACAGCGCGCGTTGGCGCCGCGCCTGCACTGCAACAGCGGTCTCATTTTGATAGCACTCCTGCTGCGGTTACGAGAGCAAAAGAAAAGCGCCCGAAGGCGCTTTGTCAGTGGGAGTGGAGGGTGGTGGCGATCAAGCCGCTTCCCAGCGCTTGAGCACCAGGCAGGCATTGGTGCCGCCAAAGCCAAAGCTGTTGGACAGCACCTGCTTCAACTCCGCCACGCGCGCCTTGGTGACCAGCGGCATATCGCCCACCGCAGGATCGGGATGGTCCACATTGGCCGAGCCGGCGATGAAGCCCTTCATCAGCATGATGAGGCTGTAGATCGCTTCCTGCACGCCGGTCGCGCCTTGCGAGTGGCCGGTCAGCGACTTGGTCGACGAGAACGGCGGAATGCGGTCGCCAAACACCTTGCGGATCGCATGCAGCTCGGGCACATCGCCCACCGGGGTGGAGGTGCCATGGGTGTTGATGTAGTCGATCGGTGCGTCCAGGCCTTCGATAGCCTGGGACATCGCGGCCACCGCGCCTTCGCCCGAAGGCGCGACCATGTCTTCACCGTCCGACGAGATGCCAAAACCGACGATCTCGCCCAGGATGGTGGCGCCGCGCGCCTGGGCATGCTCCAGGCTCTCGAGCACCAGCGCGCCGCCGCCGCCGGCAATGACAAAACCATCGCGGTCCGTGTCATAGGGGCGCGAGGCCTTGGTCGGTCGTCGTTGTATTTGCTGGACATCGCGCCCATGCCATCGAACAAGATGGCCAGACCCCAGGACAGTTCTTCGCCGCCGCCGGCAAACATCACATCCTGCATGCCCCAGGAGATCTGCTGGGCGGCCGCGCCCACGCAGTGCGCCGAGGTCGAGCAGGCCGAGGTGATCGAGTAGTTGATGCCCTTGATCTTGAAGTTGGTCGCCAGGTTGGCCGACACGGTCGAGCCCATGCAGCGCGTGACCTGGTAGGGTCCCACGCGGCGAATGCCTTTTTCACGCAGGGTGTCGGCCGCCTCGATCTGGTTGGCCGGCGAGCCGCCGCCCGAGCCCATGATCAATCCGGTACGCGGGTGGCTGATTTGTTCGGGTGACAGGCCTGCCTGGGCAATCGCTTGCTGCAGCGAGATCTGCGCGTAAGCGGCAGCATCTCCCATGAAGCGCAGTTGCTTGCGATCAATGAACTCTTCGACATTGATGCGCGAATGCCAGCGACCTGGCTGCGCAGGCCCATTTCCTTGAACACCGGCATATGGGCGATGCCGGAGCGGCCTTCGCGCAGCGAAGTCTCCACGGCTTCCAGCCCCACACCGATACAGGAGACGATACCGGCCCCTGTAATAACCACCCGACGCTTCATGCTGCGTTTTCCTTGCCATCGCCCTCGCGCAGGAACAACCCCACACGCAGGTCATTGGCGACATAGATTTCCTTGCCGTCAGCGAGCAGTCGCGCATCGCCAATGGCCATGTTCAGTTTGCGCTTGATCACGCGCTTGATGTCGATTTCGTAGGTTACCAGCTTCACGTCGGGGCGACTTCGCCGGTGAACTTGACCTCACCGGCACCCAGGGCGCGCCCGCGTCCTGGCAGGCGCAGCCAGGTCAGGTAAAAACCGATCAGTTGCCACATGGCGTCCAGCCCCAGGCAGCCGGGCATCACGGGATCACCCTGGAAGTGGCACTTGAAGAACCACAGATCGGGGTTGACATCGAGCTCAGCGACAATTTTTCCCAGCCCGTGCGAGCCGCCGTTTTCGTCGATTTCGGTGATGCGGTCAAACATCAGCATCGGCGGCAGTGGCAAACGGCCACTTTCAGGGTAAACAACTTGCCCTCACCGGAGGCGATCAGTTGTTCATAGGAAAAAAGATTCAGCCATTGTCAGTCCAACTTCTGGTGGCGGTCACTCCGCCGCATTTCTCTGATGGTGCCCAGGCACCATTACCTGCAGGTACACATTATCCCGCTTCTGGGCCCGAACGTGCGAGACAAAGCCGTGGAGTGCGCTGTGCTTTGTGCGCCGAACCCAGGCTATCTGCGTTTTTTAACAGCAGTTACATTTGCCGATGGTGGACGCTCGCCAAGCAGCCGCATGGGGTGAGCACGGTGCTGCGGCCGTCATCTGCCGGCAATTTGTCCGTTTAAGACGGCATCTGCACCGGCAGCTGCGCTGGGTGGTCAGCGCCGCCGGCCCAGCCAGGCCCCGACCAGTACCAGTGCTCCCAGGCCCCACAGCGGCCAAAGCCCCCAGCGACCAGCCCACTGGGCAAACCAGGTCGGGCCCGCATCCACGCCCTGCACCTGCGCCTGCAGCACCGCGCGGGCTTGGTGCGGCAGGATCTGCTGCACCACGCCGTCCCGGTCGATCACCGCGGTGGCGCCGGTATTGGTGGCGCGCAGCATGGGCCGCGCCAGCTCCAGGGTCCGCATGCGGCTGATCTGCAAATGCTGGTCGATCGCAATCGAATCGCCAAACCAGGCGATATTGCTGGCATTGACCATGATCGTCGGCGATTGCGCACTGTCCACAAAGCGGCTGGCCAGTTCTTCGCCAAACAGATCCTCGTAACAGATATTGGGCGCCCAGCGCTCCCCCGCCCAGGCCAGCGAGGGCTGGTTCATGCCGCCGCGGTTGAAATCGCCCAGCGGAATCTGCATCAAATCGGTGAACCAGCGGAACATTGGCGGGATGAACTCGCCAAAGGGCACGAGGTGGTGCTTGTCATAGCGGTAGGCCTCGGCACTGCCGGCACCAGGCCCACCATCGAGTTGGTATAGCCCTGCTCAAAATCGCCCAGCGGCACGCCGACCAGCGCCGCCTGCTGGCCGCTGGCAAAGCGCTGCTGCAGCTCTTGCCAGTAGCCATGCGGGGTTTGCTGCAGCAGCACGGGGATGGCAGTCTCGGGCGCAATCACCATGTCCGCCTGGCTTTGCTGCAGCTGCTGGGCATACCAGGCCAGCGCCATCGGGATGCCCGAGCTGGCCTGGAACTTCTCGCCCTGCGAGATATTGCCTTGCAGCAAGGCGACGGATACCGGCTTGTTGGGCGCCGCGGCCACCGAGGCCTGGGGCAGGTGCTGGGCCAGCCAGAGCACGGCAGCCACCGCCAGCAGCGCGACATAGCCCGGCCAACGCGCCACATGCGCGCCGCGCAGCCCCGCCAGCCACATCGCAGCGGCCGATGCGACGGCGCCAATGCCGTAGACACCGATCCAGGGTGCCAGGCTTGCGAGCGGCCCATCGACATGGGCGTAGCCGCCTGCGCCCCAGGGGAAACCGGTCCACCACTGGCCACGCGCCAGCTCGGCGAGCAGCCACAGCGCGGCAAACAGCAGCACGGCGCCGCTCAGGCGCTCGCCTCGCCAGGCCACAAACAGGCCGCAGACGACGGCGTAGTACAGCCCCAGAAATGCCGCCAGCCCCAGCACCGCCAAAACCGCCAGCGGCGCGGGCAGTCCGCCATAGGTGTGCATGGAGATAAACAGCCACCAGAAGGTGGCGCAGAGCCAGGCGCAGGCAAAGGCCCAGCCGATCAGCACCCGTGCCAGGGCCGCTGCACGCGCATGAGTGCCGCGGGCAGCACCGCCAGCGACAGCAGCTGCAGCCACCACAGCGGCTGGCCATAGCTGGCCGGAAAACCATCGCTATGCCAGGGCCAAGCCAGCGACCAGGCTTGCAGAACCCCGGCGACCAGTGCCAGGCAGGCCCACAGCCAGGGAAAGCGGCGGGGTGACTCAAACAGGGAATAAGAAGAATAGGACGCGGGCACAGGTCAATCAGGGTTGGCAGGGAAACCACCGCGCGCTCTTTGGGCACGGCCGCTGGGCGCACTATACGCGATCCCCCTCTGGGGCGCTGAGCGGCGCGGGCGGCCCAGCGCAACTGGCAGCTACGTCGGGCAATGGTCGATAGAAAATAACAAATGCAGCAAATTCGCTACAAAAGAGAATGCATTTGAGAACAATTATCGATTGCAATATAAAATTACAAACTAGTTATCCATTCCATTCGTCCCACTTCTCCCCCACCCTCACACCATGCAATACGCACGCTACACCCCGGTGGTCCAGGCCGTTGTGCTGGCCATCGGCGCGATCGGCTTTGCTGCCCCTGCGCTGGCACAAACCGCTGACACCAACGCGACCGCCAACGCCACTGACAAGACCGAAGCCGCCAGCACGACGCTGGAAACCGTGACGGTAATCGGCTCGGTCAACGATCTGCAGAGCCTGGACTTCTACGCGCCCAACTCCAGCGCCGTGCTGCAAAAGGACCAGATCGACGCGCTGGGCGCGCGCAAGCTGGACCAGGCCCTGCAGTACCAGGCCGGCGTAGTCAGCGAGCCCTTTGGCGCGGACAACAAGGTCGAGTGGTTCAAGATCCGCGGCTTTGATGCCTCCGTGTCGCTGGACGGCACCCCACCTCGCCCAATGGTTACTTTGTCTGGAAGCCTGAAATCTTTGGCGTGGAAACGGTGGAAGTGGTCAAGGGCGCCAACTCGCTGATCTTTGGCGCCTCGGAATCCGGCGGCGTCGTCAACCTGGTCACCAAGCGCCCAAGAAGGAGCGCGCACTGCAGCTGAACACCGAGGTCGGCAACCAAAAGCGCCTGGGCGCTGGCATCGACTACAACGACATCGCCAATGCCGATGGCACCGTGTACTACCGCCTGGTGGCGCAGGCACGCCGCGAAGACGGCATGCAGCGCGAAACCAATATGAAGAGCTACTACCTGGCGCCCAGCGTCACGATGGAGTTCACGCCCCAAACCTCGCTGACCCTGCTGGCAGCGTGCAGCGCGAAGATGGCCGCCCCACCAACGGCTTCCTGCCCGCCTACGGCACGATCACCGA
Source organism: Comamonas sp. JC664 (assembly GCF_042647185.1). NCBI lineage: Bacteria > Pseudomonadati > Pseudomonadota > Betaproteobacteria > Burkholderiales > Comamonadaceae > Comamonas > Comamonas sp. JC664. The sequence goes on along the minus strand of NZ_JBHRUZ010000008.1, from coordinate 9,311 downwards.
TACGCCTTATGGCCGCATCGACCGCCGCTTGAACGCGGGCGAGCCCGGTGTGGACCACCTCAAGCGCACCCAGTCCAGCCTGGGCTGGCTGCTGAGCCACCAGATCAACAGCGACTGGAAGTTCACGCAGAACTACAAGTACACCCACCTCGATCTGGACCAGGTCAACACCTTTGCCTATGGCTCGGACGGTGACGGACGCTCTCGCGCGCTACACCTACACCGATGGCACCTCCAAGAGCCATTACCTGGACAACCGCATCACCGGCAAGCTCAAGCTGTCCGACAGCATCCAGCTGCTGCCCACCTTCGTATCGACTACCTCAAGTCCGACACCGATGGCCTGAACAACGGCTTCGGCTTTGTGCCGGGTCTGGACATGTTCAATCCCGTCTACGGCGCGCCTTTCGACATCACCGGCACGCCTTATGGCCTGCACTCCAAGCAGTGGGGCGCCTATGCCTCCACCCAGCTGCGCGTGGGCAGCCACTGGAACTTCAAACGCCGGCATCCGCCATGACAGCGCCAAGAACACGGGCTCGGTCAGCGGCTCCGACGCTGCCTACGATGTGAGCAAGAACAGCGTCAACCTGAGCGCGATGTACATCACCGACTTCGGTGTCTCGCCCTACATCAGCTATTCGGAATCGTTCAAGCCCATCGCCGGCGTGGACAGCACAGGCATGGCCTACAAGCCCTACGAAGGCAAGCAAAGCGAAATCGGTCTGAAGATGGAGCCCACCTGGCTCAACGGCACGCTGACCCTCGCCTACTTTGACATCAAGGAAAAGAACGCGCTGATCTCGGACGCCTCCAACATCCAGACGCAATCGGGCAAGCGCACCAACAAGGGCATCGAGCTGCAGGGCGACTTCAAGCTGGGCGCGGCGACTGCCATCAAGGCAGCCTACACGCACAACAACTCCAAGCAGGACATCTCGACCACGCAGACCGTGCGCACGCCGCTGATCCCGGACAACCAGGTCAGCCTGTGGCTGAGCCACAGCCTGAGCCTGGCCAACAGCCAGAAGCTGACGGTGGCTGCCGGTGCCCGCTACAACGGCCAGACCGAAGACCAGCGCTACAGCCCCGGCAAGCGCATCTCCGGCTACACCTTGCTGGACCTGATGGTGCGCTACGACCTGAGCCGCGAATGGGCGCTGCAACTCAATGCCCGCAACCTGACCGACAAGACCTATGTCAGCGGCTGTGACTTCTACTGCTACTACGGCGGTGGCCGCACGGTGGATGTGCAGCTGCAGTACCAGTGGAAGTAAGCCTCTAAGATCGAAAGCCTAGCGCCCATGCTGCGGCAGTGTCCGCAGCAGGGGATATGGCTTTTTCTCGGACTGCAATTCCATGACGACTTCTTCCGGCAGTGCCGCCCCCTCTGCCGCAGACACCGGACCGGCGCAGTGGTCCGTGCGCGCTTTGCTGACGGTTGTTTTTCTGGGTCTCACCGCCGGGGTGCAGATGAGCGACTACGGTCTGCAGGCCATCTCGCTGTCGGCCATCCAGAAAAGCTTTGCGATCAGCGATGCCGCCATTGGCGCCTTGCAGGGCCTGGCCGGCGTGCTGGTGGGCAGCGCGCTGGCCATTCCGCTGGCGCGGTTTGCCGATCGCTTCTCGCGTAAGCGCGTGCTGCTGTGCCTGATTGCGGCCTCCACCGCGATGATGGTGCTGAGCGCGCTGGCGCCCAACTTTCCCCTCTTCTTTCTGGCCGCTCGGCCGCCGGCATCAGCGAGTTTGCAATGGTCCCGCTGGTGTATTCGATGATTCCCGACCTGGCTCCGCAGCGCCACCGCGTGCTGGCCAACCTGGGCTTTGCGGCCCTGGTCTCGAGCGGCGCCAGTGCTGGCTTTTATTTTGCAGGCGATATTCAGAGCACAGCCGTCGCACTGATCCCGGGCGACATGGATGCCTGCGCAAGGCCTTCTTGCTGCTGTCGGTCGCCGGCCTGCCCTTGCTGCTGGCGGGCCTGTTCACCGCCGATCCACCGCGCTACATCGCCAGCAGCGATGGCGCGAGCGGCGCCTCGCTGCGCCAGTTTCTGCGCGCGCGCTGGCAGCCCATTGCGCTGTTTGTCGGCATCGCCGGCAGCCTGATGGTTGCCGTGCAAGCTTGAACCAGCTGATCGCCTTGGCGCTGGAGCGCCGCTTTGAGGCCACGCCCGCCCATATTGGCGAGGTGATGGGCCCGATCCTGCTGGTCAGCACGCTGGGCTGCCTGCCGGTGGTGGCCTGGCTCGACGCTGCTCGCCCAGCGCCTGGGCCAGGCGGTGCGCCCGCTCATCATGGGCGTCTGCGCACTGCTGGCCATCCCTGCCATCCTGATGCTGTTCTCCACCGCATCGCTGCCGCAGGCCTTTGTCGTGGTGGGGCTCTTTCTCTTCATCACCTGCACCGCCAATGCGCTGGTGCCAACGATGCTGCAGGACCTCACCCCCGCCGCGTTGCGCGCCCGCATCTTTGCGCTGTGGAGCTTTGTCGTATCGGTGTTCAGCGCACTGGGCCCGCTGCTGGCGGGTTTTATCTCCACCTGGGTGGTGCAGGGCCATTTGCTCAGCGCCATCACCGTGACGGCGGTGCCAGCCCTGCTGGTGTCGGCCTGGTGCGCCTGGGGGCTGTTCCAGCGCAGCCGGCCCCAGGCAGCGCTGCCACGCTAAACCGCTGGCGGCTTGCCGGCCGTGGCGCAGTGCTGGGCAAAGGCCCACAGGCGCGCGGCCTGGCCCAAAACGCTCTCCTGCTGGTCACTTTCCTGGTGACCGCTGTCCGGGTTGAGCAGCAACAAGGCGGGCGCGGCACTGGTGGAGCGGCGGCGCACATTGGCCATCAGTTTGGCCGGCTCCCAGTACGGCACGCGGTCATCCTTCAAGCCGGCCGTGCACAGCAGCGGCGGGTAGGCCGCCTCACGCACATTCTCGTAGGGCGACAGCGCCGCGATGTAGTCATAGGCGACCGGGTCGGCCAGCGGATCGCCCCAGTCCGGGCGCAGCAGCGGCACCAGCGGGTGGTCGGCATCGCTCATGGTGTTGAGCATGTCGACAAAGGGCACCTGCGCGATCACCCCCGCCCAGTGCTGGGGCTGCATGTTCATCGCGCCGCAGACCAGCAGGCCGCCGGCCGATATGCCGTGGGCCACCGTCTGCTGCGGCGTGCTGTAGCCCAGCTGCTGCAGATGCTGGGCGCAGGCGATGAAGTCGGTCATCGAGTTGCGCTTGTGCTCGCGGCAGCCGCCCTGGTACCAGTCATGGCCCTTTTCCGAGCCCCCGCGCACATGGCAATCGCATAGCGGTAGCCGGCATCGACCCAGGCGAGGGCCGGCAGCGAGAACGAGGCCTCGTGCGCAATGCCATAGGCGCCATAGCCGGTCAGCAGCAGCGGCTGGGGCTGGCTGCTATCGATGTCCTTGCGCGAGAGCACCGTCAGCGGCACCCACTGGCCATCATCGGCAACGGGCCTGAAGGCGCTCGATGCGGTAGTTTTCGCCGGGTCCAATCCTAACCCACTCCAGGTCTCGCGCCCCACCTCGGTCATCTGGCCGTCGGCCAGGCGGATGTCCAGCCAGCGCGGCGGCTGGGCGGGCGTCTGGTGCGATACGCACATGGCTGGCATCCCAGTGCTGGCCGGGCAGCAGGTCCAAGGTGTAGGCGGCTCGTCAAAGCGGATGGTGGTTTGCGCCCCGTCGCGCCTGCAGCAGCACCAGCTGGTGCAGGCCATCGGCGCGCTCGAGCCGCACCAGCGTGCTGCAAAGGGCTGCATCTTGATGATGGGCACACCGTGGCGGTGGGCGGCCACGTTTGCTGGGTGCAGGTCGGGGCCCAGCCGCAGATCTGGCGGTCGGGCGCCCCCGGCATTGGTCAGAGCCACCAGGCTGCCATTCCATTCGTTGACTTCGTAGCGGATGCCGCGCTCGCGCGGGCGCAGCAGCCGGGGCGCGGCATGCTCCTGGCCGGCGGCGATCAGGTGCAGCTCGTGGGTCCGGGCCCGAACAGGCTCAGCACCACAAAGCCATTGGCCGCCGTGCGCGCCACGCGCATGAAGAGCGCCGGGTCGCTCTCCTCATGCACCAGCACCGGCTGCCCGCCCTGCAGCGCACTGCGGTACAGGCGCGAGGCCGGCTGTGCGCATCGCGCCAGATCCTAAACAGATCCTGCGACGACGGCGAAAAGGTCAGCCCACCATAGCCAAAGGCGTCGCCCTCCACCAGCACTTGGGTCGGCCGGTTTCGGTATCAAGCACGCAGATGCGGTGGCGGTCATTGCCGATCAGGTCTTCGGCCCAGGCATAGTAGCGGTCATCGGGCTGGCCTGGTGGTCGGTGGCGCGGTAGTACCGATGGCCCTGCGATGCACGGCTCGTCGACCAGGGTCTGCACCCGGCATCCGAATGGCTGCGCACAAACACCCGCTGGCCGCCCGCCACTGGCTGGCTGCTGTAAGCCCAGCCTTGCAGTGCGGCAGGCGGTGCCAGCTCGGTGCTGCAGACATGGGCGGCCATCGCATCGTAGAAGCGCTGCGCCGATGCGGCCTGCGGCGCCAGCATCTGCCTGCGCATAGTCGCGCTCAGCCTGCAGCAGGCTGCCCAGGGGCTCGGGCAGGTTGTCCATGCTGCGCGTGCCGGTCTCACGGGATGTATTTGAGCCAGGCAAAGTCATCATTGCGCCGGCGGCCCAGCTGCTCAATCCAGTGGTCCTGGGGGCCGCATGCGGGCGGTGATGGCCGGCCAGGCTGGCTGCTGAGCCGTGGTTGCGCTATGTGCGGCAGCGCAGTGCCGGGGTCGGGGCTTGTGGAATCGTGGGCATGGAGCAGCATTTTAGGGAGGCTGCGCTACCGCCCTGCCGACAAGGCCAAACGCCAGGCAGGCGCAGCGCGTGCCCATAAAAAAGGCAGCGAACCGCGTGATTCGCTGCCATGCTTTGCCGCTCAGAGGCAGGCGGTATTGGGCGCCCTATCGGGCGCTGCCTCAAGCGTCTGCTGCCGGGTCCGACACCGGCGCGGCCCGCTGCACGCGGAACCAGCGCACCGCGCCGCCCTTGGTCAGCAGCACCTCAAAGTGCAGGCCGCCCAGCAATGATGTGGCGCCGCGCTTGGCACATGGCCCAGCTCATGGGCAATAAGGCCACCGATGGTTTCGAACGACTCATCGGGGTCACTGCTCTCGAGCACCACGTTGAACTCGTCGGCCACCCCTCGACGGCGTGTCGCCAGAGATGCGGAAGGTGTCATCGGCCAGCGCAAAGATATCGCCTCTCTCTTCGGGCAGATCGAAACTCGTCCTCGATCTCGCCGACGATCTGTTCGAGCACATCCTCAATCGTGACCAGGCCCGCCACGCGGCCAAACTCATCGATGACGATGGCCAAGTGGTTGCGGTTGCCCCGGAACTCACGCAGCAGGTCGTTGAGGCCCTTGCTCTCGGCACAAACACGGCCGGGCGCAGGAGGGCGCGCAGATTGAGTTGGGGGGAGCGTTGCAGCTTGAGCAGGTCCTTGGCCATCAAGATGCCAATGATGTTTTCCTGCTCACCCTGGAACACCGGGAATCGCGATGGGGCGGTGTTGATGACGGTGTGCAGCACCGACTCGTAGTCGGCTTCGATGTCCACCAGGTCCATGCGGGGCGCGGCGACCATCACATCGCCAGCGGTCATGTCTTCCATACGGATGACCCCTCCAGCATCACGCGGGAGTCCGCGTTGATGACATCGTTGCTTTCGGCTTCCGCCAGGGTTTCGATCAACTCGTCCGCAGAGTCCGGGCCGGGTGAATCAGTTCAGCGACCTTCTGGAAAAAGGTGCGTTTGTCTTCCTTGTCAGGGAAGCGCGAGGGATGGGGTCTGACACTGTCTTGGAATGCAGGACGTGCGGTAGTGAAACAAGCGATCAGGATATCAAATTTGCGGATTTCCTCCGAAATCGCTGCCCAATCCTTGAGCACTCCCCTGTGACAAAACCCGGCTGTTTAGAGCCGATAACACGGCCCAGCAAACCGAAGGTTTGCGGTTGAGACTAGGCGTCCTGCCGCAGGCAGTACAGTAGTACGACAAGGCAGGGCAACGACGTATCAAGGGTTGTGTTAGCGGCTCCTACTGGCCCGACTTGTGCCCTTCCTGCACATCACGCCGCACTTCCTGCACGGTGGACAGGAAATCCCAAACTGGCGCGCCTGCTTCTTGAACTGGAAGTCCATCTCGCCCATCTGGTCCTCGACCAGGTCGGCCATGCGGGTGTCAAAACCTGCGGCGGCAACTTCAGGTAGGCCTCGGATTCGGAGCCATCGCGCTCGACCGTGGCTCCGCCTTGCGCGCGATCTTGAGCATCGCGGTGTTCTCGACAGTGCATGGATGAACAGCATCTGCACGCCTTTGGTGCGCGCGTCCATCGCGGCGCGCTCGAACAGACGGCTGCCCAGGCCCTTGCCCCGGCCGGACTTGAGCACGGACACCCAAACTCGGCGCAGCTGGCCATGTTCGACGACGGCGGCGCATAGGCCACATGGCCATCGCAATCAGCTTGAGGCTGCGGTTATAGATACCAAAGATCTCGTCACGCTCGAATTCAGGCCCTCGACATAGCGCGCGATCTGCGCGTCGCTCGCCTGGTAGCCAAAGCGCAAATAGCGGTCCTGCGCATCGAGCGCCAGCAGATGGGCGAGATCGCGGGCGGTGACGCTCACTGAGGGCGCGGATAGGAACCATAGAGGCGGAAGGTCGTGGCTTCTTGCCGTCGGGCTGCTGCGGGCTCTCGCCCAACCGGCCAAAGAAGGGGAAAAACGCCATCATGCCGTTGGCAACGGATGAAGGGAACCATTCTTTCGTCGTGATCATGGGGTAAATATACGGGTTAAACCCGCGTATTATTCAATCATTGCTGCGATGCAGCATATTTCGTGCCTATGGCTTACCCCGCGCTTACAAAGGGTATTCAAAGCCCCCGGCCAATGCGGCTTTGCGCCGCAAGTGGGCACTCGGGCATGCGGTTGAAGGGCCTGTGAGCGGCCCAGCAATCGCAGCGCCGTTTGCGCTGGCGCAACATCGGCTGTGGTTCAGACCCCGGGCCAATACCGGCAGCGCTGTGGTGAGCTTGACACGGTCCAGCACAAACTGGTCTTGCAGTCCTGCACCGCAGGTGGCGCAGCAAGGTATCCATCACAAAGCGGCTGTAGTGGGCCATGTCGGCGACGACGACGCGCAGCAGATAATCCATGTCCCCGGTCAGCGCCACGCATTCGACCACCTCGGGCCAGCTTTGCACGCTGCGCGGAAGAGATCGAGCGGGTTGCGCTTGCTCGCCTCGGTGAACTTCTCCAGCCGCACATTGAGGTGGCCGTCATCGACAGGCCCACGGCCTCGGGCTTGACCAGGGCCACATAGCGCTCGATCACGCCCACCTCTTCGAGACGCTTGACCCGGCGCAGCACCGCACTGGACGACAGGCCGACCTGCTCGCCCACGACGTCATAGGTTTCGCGGCCGTTGTGCTGCAGGCGCTGCAAGATGGCACGGTCGAGCTTGTCCAGGGGGTAGGCAGAGGTGGTCATGGCAGAGGTCCAGAATGTTTTGCTGCACCGCAGCAGCGCGACACAACAGGATCACGCAATTTTAATGCTTGATTTTTAGCAAGAACACATGAATCAGGTTTGCCAGCGATTGGACTGGGATAAATCGCCAAAATGCTGCGCACAAGATCGGTACAGGGAGGCACAGCAGCCAGCCGACGCTGGCGCCACCCGAGACGATCCACAGGAGACCTGCGATGACAGCCGCCATTCCCCACCAGACCACCGAATTCACGACCTGGGACACCCCATGGGCACCGACGGCTTCGAGTTCATCGAATATGCCGCCCCGATCCGTCGCCATGGGCAAGGTTTTCACGGCCATGGGCTTCACCCGTCGCGCGCCACCGCCACAAGAACGTCACCCTGTACCGCCAGGGCGAGATCAACTTCATCATCAATGCCGAGCCCACAGCTTTGCCCAGCGTTTTGCCCGCCTGCACGGCCCCAGCGTCTGCGCCATCGCCTTCCGCGTGCAGGACCCAAGGCCGCCTACGAGCGCGCCCTGGGCCTGGCGCCTGGGGCTATGCCGGCCAGGCCGGCCAGGCGAGCTGAATATCCCCGCGTCAAGGGCATTGGCGACAGCCTGATCTACTGGTGGACCGCTGCGCGGCAAGAACGGTGCCCAAGCTGGCGACATCGGCAACATCGGCTTCTTCGATGTGGACTTCGAGCCGCTGCCGGCGTCAGTGCCGAAGAGGCGCTGAACCCGCACGGCCACGGCCTGACCTATAATCGACCACCTGACCCACAACGTGCACCGGGGCCGCATGGACGAATGGGCGGGCTTCTACGAGCGCCTGTTCAACTTCCGCGAGATCAAGTACTTCGACATCGAAGGCCAGGTCACCGGCGTCAAGAGCAAGGCCATGACCAGCCCTGCGGCAAGATCCGCATCCCCATCAATGAAGAGGGCAAGGAAAAGGCCGGCCAGATCCAGGAGTACCTGGACATGTACAACGGCGAAGGCATCCAGCACATCGCGATGGGGCTCGGACAACCTCTACGAAACAGTGGACCAGTTGCGCGCCGGCGGCGTCAAGCTGCTCGACACCATCGACACCTACTACGAGCTGGTGGACAAGCGCCTGCCCGACCATGCGAGGATGTGGCCGAGCTGAAAAAGCGCAAGATCCTGATCGATGGCACCGGCCAGAAACTGCTGCTGCAGATCTTCAGCGAGAACCAGCTGGGCCCCATCTTCTTCGAGTTCATCCAGCGCAAGGGCGATGATGGTTTTGGCAATGGCAACTTCAAGGCGCTGTTCGAGAGCATTGACTCGATCAGATGCGCCGTGGGGTGCTATAGGAAAAATTGAACGGCTGCGGCTTTGATATTCCTCAATTTGCCATGCGGCCTCTCTATAACTGCGGAGCGATTTATCAATCTGGAAACAATTGTGAAACGCTCCGTCACCCTCGCCGCCGTTCTGTCTGGTTTCATGTTGGCTGCCAGCGCGCAGAACGCCAGCCAACCGCTGACCTTTGTGTCCCCTACCCCGCCGGCGGCCCGCTGGACACCTCGCCCACCTGCTGGCCCAGGGCGCCGAAAAGCAACTGGGCACCATCACGGTGGCCAACAAGCCGGGGCCGGCCGGCGGTGCCACAGGCGCGACCTTGGTGGCCCAGGCCAAGCCCCGGAGAACATGGTGCTGATGGGCGCGGTGGCCACACACGCGGTGCTGCCCTAAACCTGGGCACACCACGCAGTACGATGCACAAAAGGACTTCAAGCCCTTGATCCTGGTGCGCGCGG
>NZ_JBHRUZ010000007.1:0-27240 GCF_042647185.1 Comamonas sp. JC664 | reverse complement strand
GCGGCGATCAGACCGGCATAGTGGGCCATGTCGACCATGAAGATCGCGCCCACATCCTGGCCACCTTGGCAAAGCGGGCAAAGTCGATTTCCAGCGAGTAAGCGGATGCGCCAGCGATGATCAGCTTGGGCTTGGTCTCGTGCGCCTTCTTTTCCATGGCGTCGTAGTCCAGCTCTTCCTTTTCGTTCAGGCCGTAGGAGACGACGTTGAACCACTTGCCGAGATGTTTCAGTGGCATGCCATGGGTCAGGTGACCGCCTTCGGCCAGGCTCATGCCCATGATGGTGTCGCCGGCTTGAGGAAAGCCAGGAAAACCGCTTCATTGGCCGATGCGCCGCAATGGGGTTGCACATTGGCAGCATCTGCGCCAAACAGTTGCTTGACGCGGTCGATGGCCAGCTGCTCGGCGATATCGACAAATTCGCAGCCGCCGTAGTAGCGCTTGCGGGGTAGCCTTCGGCGTACTTGTTGGTCAGTGGGTGCCTTGGGCCCACATCACGGCAGGGGAGGCATAGTTTTCGCTGGCGATCAGCTCGATGTGCTGCTCTTGGCGCTGGTTTTCGGCCTGGATGGCCGCAAAGAGTTTTGCGTCGGTCTGTTCGACAAGGATGTTACGTTGGTACATGCGGTCGTTGGAGTCAGAAGTGAGCCCTGCCTGCCAACAGTGAGGTTGGCGAAAACAGGGGCTGCCCAGGCGCACGGCTAACACGTGGCGGGTGCGGGGGCGATGCGCTCGCCTGGCACTGCACGGTACGCTCCCCGGTGGTTGCTGCAGGCCGGGCTGCATTCCACGTCAACAATCCGGTCATACAGATGTCTATCGCCAGTCGCGTACCCGGCTAGTGTAGCCGAGGCTGCACAGGCCTGGGGCAATGGGTTTATCGCCACGTCTGGATAAAAAACCGGTTCAGGGAAGCTGTGCCAAGGCCAGAAAAAACAAAAGCACCCCGCAGGGTGCTTGTGCTAACAGGGCGACGAGCCGGAGGGGCAGATCAGGAACCCATGGCCACGGCGGTGGCCTCGGCCTTGGCCGCTGCTGGCAGCGCGGCTTGTGTCAGCCAGGGCCACGGTTTCAGAAGCGTTGCCTGCAGCTGCGCTGTTGCTGGCGGCCTTGGCCTTGTCGGCCACGGTACCGGCTGCGGCGGGCGTATCCGCCTGGGCCGACAGTGAAGGCTTGGCAGCGGGGGCCACCGGTGCCTTGGGCGTGTTGCTGCGGCCTTCGGCCACTTGCTTGATGCGGAAGTGCTCGGCCATCACCTTGGCGGCGTAGCCCCCGTCGGTCGGCAGGTTGGCTGCGCCCACATAGTATTTGAGGCCGCCTTCGAGCGAGCCGGCGCGCTCGATGCACTCCTGCAGCACCTTGACGCCCACGCGCAGATTGGTCACCGGGTCAAAGGCTGCAAAGTGGCCGCCGAAGTGCTCGTACTTGTCGGTGTGAATCTTGGTCATCACCTGCATCAGGCCTTGCGCACCCACCGAGCTTTGGGCAAAGGGGTTGAAGCTTGACTCCACGGCCATGATCGCCAGGATCAAGGTGGGATCCAGCTTGGTTTCCTTGCCCACGAGGTAGGCTTCGGAGACGAGCACGGCCAGGGGCTCTGGCGCCACGCGGTATTTCTTGGCCAGCCAATAGGCCACATTGGCCTGGTTGCGGGGCAATTGCTGGGGGTTGCTGGCGGTGGCACGGTCCACGGCCGCCACCATGGCGGCATCGTCGCCATTGGATGCGTCCGCATCGGCACCTGCCAGGTCAACGCTGGCGCATGCGTGCGGGCCTGCAGCCAGCTGCGCAATTGCGCCTCGCCGGCGTGGCGCAGGTCATCACGCGACACCAGGGTGAGGGCGCAAAACGCCACTACAGACCAATCAAAGCAAAACTGTTGTGTGCCATGGTCATCAGACACGGCTGATGGTGGCGCTCAATGAGCGCGCACCGGCATCCACTTGCGCGGGAGCCGTCATAGGGATTTTTCCTTTCTAAGTCCCGCCACCTCCAACAAAGAGCCCGCGGATAGTGCACCGGGCTGGGGTCTGGCAGGGTGGAGCCGCACTGTCCTGTGCGGTCTCCGGCAGGCTGTCTGCGTTGCAGACGGCCTTGTCGTTTCAAGCACGCTCTTGCGTGTCAGGGGCTACGATCAAAACACCGTGAGGGGTGTTGACTAAAAAATCAGCAATCAATGCAATGGGTGAATTCTAGAAGCTTGCTTAATACTCAGTCAACACTATTGAATTGAAAAATGAGAAAAAAAAGTAATAAAAAAACGTGTATAGCGATTCACTGCAGGGCGTATCCGGGCTGGGGCGGCAGCCACCCCTGCAGCGGGGATGGCAGGCAGAAAAAGCACCGGATCGGGGGCCTGTGGGGACCCCGTTTTATGGGTTCAATAGCTTGTATTTAATCTTCTAAATACATTGATTGATATAAAGGATGCAGCAAAAAGTCAATCTTTATCAAATGCTGCGCGGCTGTTGTGCTCTGTTTTTGGTGTAGCGAGTCGCTCCATTTGCGTTTTTTCAGCCTAGGAGGGAGCCCGGGTGCCGCCTGCCAATAGCTGCAAGGAACCGTTGCGGGCCGCGCAAAACACTGGCCTGATTTGGGCGGGCAGGTCTTGGTCATCATGCGGTCATCTGCGCACGCACAAATTTCACATCAAAAGGCCAAAAAACTGTATAAAAACCAGGATAAAACAGCCAATAACCCATGGCTACATCAGGTTTTGGCATTTATACCTGGGTGAAAAATAGATGGACGCAAAAAAGCAGGGCCTGGCGTGTGTTTTTACGGCTCCGCGCTGCGGTTTGGCATGCCGCAGTGTGAAAAGCACGGCGGTGTCCAGGGCGGGCGGACGGGCGCATGCCCGATCCGGCTGTTGGATCCGTGCATCGCGGCAGCGCCCCCTGCTGCTCTCGACCCTGGCCGTGGTGTTACCACAGGGCGCGCCTCCATAGAAACTGCGTCTGTCCTCTATATATATAGAGCACACCGTTTCCTGGGGGCAACCTGCAAGAATTGAACGATTGTGAACCAGCTACGATGCCGCTTTTGTGTGCTATGCCAGCACCGCTACAGCGGCTTATTTGTGCACAATGGATCTTGGGCTGCCATGGCTGCCATGGGGTGGGCCGTACTGACTCAGAGTGAGGATCATCGCCGTGAGCGAAACGCAAGAAACAAACAAGAAAAGGGTCGTCGCGATGCGCTGGTTGCGCCGGCTGGGATGGTGCCTGCTGGCGCTGCTGCTGCTGTGGGGCGCTGTCGTGGCTGCTGCTGCCCTGGCTGCTGCGCACCCAGAGCGAGAAGCTGGGCACGGAAAAACTCGGGCGGGCGGTGCATATCGGTGCGGTGGAGTTCAAGCCCTGGTCGCTGGAGCTGACCGTGCGCGACCTGCAGATCGCCGGGCCCCAGGCCGACAGCGCGGCAATGCTGGCGGTCGAGCGCATCTATGTGGATGCTGATATCCAGTCGGTGTTCAGGCTCGCACCGGTGCTCGATGCCATCCAGGTGGACAAGCCGGTGCTGCGCATCGCGCAGACCGCCCCGGAAAATTTGATTTTGACGACATACTGCAAAAGCTGCGCAGCCCTGAGCCCAAAGCCGATGACGGCAAGACGGCGCACTTTGCGCTCTACAACATCGAGCTCAAAGACGGGCAGGTGGCCTTGCGCGATGACACGGTGGGTCAGACCCATGAACTCCAGGGTCTGCAGCTGGGCATTCCCTTTCTGAGCAACCTCGAATCCAAACGCGAGATCAAGGTGCTGCCCCAGCTGGCCTTTGTGCTCAATGGCAGCCAGTTTGCCAGCCATGCCGAGGCCACGCCTTTTGCTGATGACCGCAAGGCCGAGGCCAAGTTTGCGATCAAGGACCTCGACCTCCAGCCCTATCTGGCCTATATTCCCGCGTCCTTGCCCGTCAAGCTGGTGGCCGGCGTGCTCAATGCCGACCTGGCTCTGGCCTTTGAACAACGTGAAAAGACACAGGTGCGCCTGAGCGGCGAGGTGCATGCCAGCGCTGTGCAGCTGCACGACGCGGCCAACGGCGAATTGCTGGGCTGGGAGCGGCTCGATGTGCAACTGGCCGATGTGCAGCCCTTGCTGGGGCAGGTGCATATCGCCCAGCTGGCGCTCGATGGCGCGCAGCTGTCGCTCAAGCGGGGCAAGAATGGCCAGCTGAGCCTGCTCGATGCCCAGGGCCAGGCACTGCCGCGCCGGCTGAGGATGCCCCGCAGCCGCCAAGTCCACAGAAACCGCTGCCGCCGCAGACAAGGCAGAGCCTGCAACCTCCGTGGCCAGTGCAGATGGTGCAAGCCCCGAAGCGAAGGACGACAAGGCTGACAAGGCCGACAACGCGGACTCTCAGGCAGTCGCTGCAGAAGCTGGCGCATCCGCAGGCAAAGCCAGCAGCGGCCAACCTGCCTGGTCGGTGCGGGTCGATGCGCTCAAGCTCAGCCGTCTCAAGGGAGTCTGGGTCGATGAGAGCGTGCCACTGCCCGCGCGCGTGCAGCTCGATGACTTCAGCATGGAGGCGCAGCAGATTGCCTGGCCCTTCAAGCAGCCTTTCAGTTTTGAGGTTCGTCGGGGCTCTCGGGTGCGCAGGGCGTGCCGTCTACCGGCCGCCTGGTGTTCTCGGGCAAGGCGACCGACCAGATGGCCGAGGTGGATGTGACCACCACGGGCCTGCCGCTGCAGTTGGGGGCTTCTTATTTGACCGGGGTGATCGAGCCGGGCCTGCTGGGCACCATCGACAGCGAGATGCACCTGAGCCGCCAGGGCACGGCGCTGAAGCTGACGCTGGCGCAGATGCGCGTATCGGACGTGGCCCTGCAGTGCAACAGCAAGGCCAACTGCGCGCCGCCCCATGGCCCGGCCATCGGCCTCAAGGGCAAGAACAACCTGCTGGAGCTGCGCCAGCTGCTGGTCAAGGATGCCGTGCTGGACACCGAAGCCCAGCAGGTCAAGCTCGGCTCGGTGCAACTGGTTGAGCCGGTGCTGGGCGTCTCGCGCGCCAAGGACGGCCGCATGATGTTTGAAGACTGGCTCGTGGCATCGCAGGCCCGCCAGAGCGAGGCCAAGGCGCCCGCAAAGCCTGCTACTTCTAGCAAGGCCGCAGCCAGCAAACCCTGGATGTGCAGCTGGATGTGATCGCGATCAAGGGCGCCCAGCTCGCCTTCCAGGATGAATCGACCGCACGCAAGGTCGCCTTTCGCCTGACCGGCTGGGATCTGGAGCTGCGCGACTATGCGCCGCTGGCGGCCAGGCCAAGCCCTCGCCGCTCAAGCTCTCGGGCGGATCGGCAGCGGCCGCGCCGAGCCCGGCCGCATCGCCTATGACGGCAGCCTGGGCCTGGCGCCAGTGTCGGCCGTGGGGCGTCTGAATGTGAGCCAGCTGCCCGTTCACGCCTTTGAGCCCTATGCGGCGGCTCTGCTGCCGGTGCGCTCGTGCGCGCGGATGCCAACTTCCGGGGCACGGTGGACTTCAGCCAATCGGACAAGGGGCCGGTGCTGCATATCAAGGGCGATGCTGGGCTGGATGATGTGCGCGTGCGCCCCCTGGTGGCCGCCGCAGCGCGGCCAGCGGTGATGATGCCAGTGATGACGATGGCAATGGCGCCAGCGAGACCGGCCGCAAAGCGGCTGCACCTGTTGCCAACCGGGGTACAGGTACCTTGGGCATTGGGTTGATGGGGGCGGCGATGACCTGCTGAACTGGAAGCTGCTGAGCCTGCGCGCCTGGCCGTGGACATGGTGCCGGGCCAGCGCATGAAGGTGCAGGTCGGCGAGACGGCCTTGACCGACTTTTATGCGCGCCTCGTGGTGCAGGAGAACGGCAAGCTCAATCTGCAGGACCTGGGCGGCAGCAGTGCTGCGGGCGCTGGCAATGCGGCGGCGCCATCCGAAGGCGTGGTGGTCGAGGCCTCGGGCGGCGCGGCAGTCAGCCCACCGGCCTCGCCTGCCAGCCCCGAGCCAGCCACCGCCCGATTATCGACATGGGGCCGATCACGCTGGCCGGCGGTACCGTCAAGTTCAGCGACCAGTTTGTGCGGCCCAACTACTCGGCCGACCTGTCCGAGCTGGCCGGGCGCATGGGCGCGTTTTCGTCCGAGCCGACGGCCGGCCAGTTGCAGCTGGCCGAGCTGGAGCTGCGCGGCAAGGCAGAAGGCACCGCGTCGCTGGAGATCACCGGCAAGCTCAACCCGCTGGTCAAGCCGCTGGCGCTCAATATCCATGGCAAGGTGCGCGATCTGGAGCTGTCTCCGCTGACGCCCTACAGCATCAAGTACGCCGGCCATGGCATCGAGCGCGGCAAGATGAGCGTGGATGTGCAGTACGACGTTACGAGCCCGAGGCATGCTGACGGCCAGCAACAAGCTGGTGCTCAACAGTTGACCTTTGGCGATGCGGTGCAGGGCGCGCCAGCGAGCCTGCCGGTCAAGCTGGCTGTGGCCTTGCTGGCCGACCGCAATGGCGTGATCGACCTGGACCTGCCATCAGCGGCTCGCTCAATGATCCGCAGTTCCGCCTGGCGCCGATCATCTTCAAGGTGATTGGCAACCTGATCATGAAGGCGGTGACCTCGCCCTTTGCGCTGCTCTCGGGCGCCTTTGGTGGCGGCAGCGAAGCCAGCCATGTGCCCTTTGCCCCCGGCAGTGCGGTGCTGGATGCGGACAGCAAGCAAAGCCTGGATAAGGTGGCCAAGGCGCTGGAAGACCGCCCGGCGCTGCAGCTGACCGTTGCCGGCCAGGCCGATCTGGAGCGTGAGAAGGACGGCTGGCGCAAGGCCCGCATCGATGACCTGGTGCTGGCGCAAAAGCGCCGCAGCGCTGTGCGCGCCGGTGGCAAGCCTGAAGACGTGCAGGCCGTGAGCGCTGCCGAGTACCCCGCCTTGCTCAAGGAGGTGTACAAACGTGCCGATATCCAGAAGCCGCGCAACCTGGTGGGCATGGCCAGCGACATCCCGGTGGCCGAGATGGAAACCCTGCTGCTGACCAGCATCAGCGTGCCCGACAATGCGATGCGCGAGCTGGCGCTGGCCCGGGGCGTGACGGTGCGTGACTACCTGGCCAGCAAGGGCGTCAAGTTGGAGCGCCTCTTCCTGGGCAATGCCAAGACCGAGGGCTTTGGTGAGGACAAGGACTGGACGCCGCATGCCGAGCTCAGTCTGGCGCCGCGCTGAGCGCTGACACACCATTGAACAAGGGCTGGGCCGCAGGGCGCCAGCCCTTTGTTTTTGGCCATGCTGCGGCCGAATTACCTGATAGCGATGCCCGTGTGCTTGGAGTCCTTGCCAAACGGGTCAAAATAGCACCCTGGATGCAGGCTAGGCAGTTTCGCAGAGACTCCCTTGGGCCGGCTTCCCTCTTTTTTATGTGCCAATGGCTGCATTGCGCTGCATTGCGCTGCGATGCAGGCCGTATTTACGACTGAACTGACTCCATGTTCCCCTTTATCTCGCGCAACAAGACGCCCGAAACCCTGAGCCCGCACCCGCACCCGCCAAGGCGGCCGCTGCCCCCATCCCCTCGATGGCGTCACCGGTGGTGCTTCTCGGCTGCCACCTCGGGCGAGCGTGCAGCCAGGTGCGCGAATGGCTGGCGACCAACCCGGGTGCCGAGCAGCTGCAGGAAGTGTTCAAGGAGCTGTCTGCCCGCGACAAGGGCGCTGCCAAGGCTATCCGTGAGCGCATGGAAGAGATGCGCCGCGCCAAGGGCCAGGAGGCCATCGCCGCGGAATGGGCCGAGAAGGCCGAGAAGCTGCTGGGCGCCTCCAAGCTGAACATTGCCGATGCCCTGGCCTGGCAGCGTGACGCCGCCAAGGCTGGCGCGCCGCTGTCGCGCGAGCCGCTGGCCGCGCTCAAGATCCAGCTGGCCGACCGCATCAAGACGATTGAAGACCTGCAGCACCGCGTGCAGGTGCAGCGCGAAGCCGCCGTGCTGCTGGCCCAGCGCGTCGAAGTGCTCTCACCAAGTCCTACAAGGATGCCAGGCTGCCCAGGCGGCACTGGCCACCGATGTGCAGCACTGGCAGGACCAAGCTGCCGTGCTCGAAGGCGATGCCAGCTGGGGCAGCGTCGAAGCGCGCTACCCGAGCATGCTCGACGCCTCCAAGTCGCAGCTGCTGCTGGTCTGGGATGCGTTCCAGTCCGCCCTCAAGCAAACCCTGGCTGCCGCTGAAGATGCGCAAGCGCCGCTGCCCACGGTGCCGGTCTGGGCCGACGAGATCCGCGCCGGGCGCGGCCTGCCCACCGAAGTGGAGCAAGCTGCCGCCCGTGCCGCTGCTGCCAAGCCCGCTGCCGACCGCAGGAAGCCAAACGCGCCAAGCATGCGGTGCAAGAAGCGCTGAAAGCCTTGCAGGCCCATACGGCCGAAGGCCATGGCAAGGGCGCATCCAGCGCGGCGCAGCAGCTGCGCGCTGCCCTCAAGCAGCACGGCAAGCTGATCGACCAGGACCTGGAATCGCAGGTCAACACCGCGCTGATCGCCGCCGGTGAACTCGAAGGCTGGCAGCGCTGGAGCGCGACAAGGTGCGCGAGGAGCTGCTGGCCAAGGCCCAGGCTTGCTCGCCCGCCCCGAAGGCCAGGAGCTGGGCGGCCGCAAGCTGCAAGAGGCGCTGCGCCAGCTGCGCGAGGACTGGAAGAAGGCCGACCAAAGCGGCCCCACCAACCATGCGCTGTGGAAGAAGTTTGATGAGGCCTGCAACGCTGCTTACAAGCATGTCGAGGTCTGGCTGTCCAAGTGCGCGAAGAGGGCGCCAAGCACCGCGCCGAGCGCGAGGCCCTGATTGCCGAGCTCAAGGGCTGGGTCGAGGCGCACAAGCCATCGACCGATTGGAAGCGCATTCAGCGCGACCTGTTCCAGTTTGGTGACCGCTGGCGCGCCAGTGGCCATGTGGGCGAAAAGGCCTATGCCGAGCTGCAAGAGGCCTGGAAGACCGCGCTGCACGAGGCCTCTGCGCCTTTGCATGCAGCCCAGAAGCAGAGCATTGCGCGCCGCGAAAGCCATGGTGGCCCAGGCCGTGGAGCTGGCCGCTGCGCCCAACCTGAACATTGACGCCGTGCGTGAGCTGCAGCGCCAGTGGCAGACCGAAGCCCAGTCCGTGCCGATGGACCGCCGCCATGAGCAAAAGCTCTGGGATGCGTTCCGCAAGCCACTCGATGAAGCCTTTGCCCGCAAGACCCAGCAGCGCGAACGTGTGCAGCACCAGCTGAGCGCCCGCGACCAGGCCGTGCTCGACGCCTCCAAGGTGCTCGAAGCGGCCAACCACAGTGGCGATGCTGCCCAGATCCAGGCCGCGCTCGATGGTTTGCAGCAAGCGCTGCAGGCCCAGCAAGCCCCAGTGGCGGCCGAGCCTGTTGCCGCTGCACCAAGGCAGCGGCGCCAGAAGCGGTTGCAGCAAATGCGGCTGCTGTAGATGCGGCAGCACCAGTGGATGCGGAGCAGCCAGCAGAACCTGCAGCCCAGGAGGGTGCCGACGCAGAGGCCGCTGCTGCTCCGGCACCAGCGCCAACACCTGTGGCCCCAAGCCCGTGATTGCCCAGCGCAGCGGCGATGACCGCCCTGGCATGCGCCGTGATGCGCCCGCAGCCGCTGGCCGCCCCGGCAAGCCTGGTGGCGATCGCCGTGACAGCCGCGATGGCCGCGACAGCCGTGGCCCGCGCAGCGACCGTGGCCAGGAACGTCGTGGTGGAGATGACCGCTTTGGCCGGGGTGAGCGCATGGACCGCGCGCCGCGCGAAGACCGGGGCCCCCGTCTGGGCGATGCCGCCTTCCGCGCCCAACGCGATGCGGTGGAGCATGCCCAGGCTGCGCTGCGCAAGCTCGCCACCCAGGCCCATGGCAGGCACTGACGCAGATGATGGATGCATGGAGCAAGCGCGATGCCGCGCTGCTGCCCCAGGCCCAGGATCTGGGACGCCTTGCCAGCGGCTCGCGCAACAGCTGGAGCCAGGCCATTGCCGCGCCTGCTGCCGGTGATGGCCGCGAAGCCATGCTGCGCCTGGAGATGGCAGCGGAAGTGCCCACCCCTGCCGAGCACATCAATGCCCGCCGTGCACTGCAATTGCAGCTGCTGACGCGCCGCAATGATCCTTCGCCGCAAGAGACCTGGCAGCAGGATGTTGCCAAGGTACTGGCCACCAGCAGCGACGAGGCCTCGGCCCGCCGCCTGCAAAATGCCTTGAAGGCTTTGCTGAAGAAGTAAGCCTTCTACAGCGCCGCCCTCACAACGCCTGTGCTTGAACGCCAGGCGTTTTTTATGGGCCTGGTGCTGGGCTTACCTGGTGGAGAGGGGAGTGAAGGGCGGGTCCTGTGGTGGCTGCGGGCTGGCAGCTTGCGTGCAAGCAGACAACAAAAAAGCCATTGCACATGGTGCAATGGCTTGATGTTTGGTGCCCAGGAGAGGACTCGAACCTCCACGATGTTACTCGCTAGTACCTGAAACTAGTGCGTCTACCAATTCCGCCACCTGGCTTTCAGGATGGAGCAATTATAGGAGGGTGTTGGTGGCGGTTTTAGAAAAACTGCAAAATTTTCTCAAAAAGATAGCGTGAGACTGCGGGTGGCTGTGCGCTGCCGCAAAGCATGCCGGCCCAAAGCAAAAAAGCTGCTGCACATCGTGTGTGCAGCAGCTTTTGCTGTTTGGTGCCCAGGAGAGGACTCGAACCTCACGGAGTTACCCGCTAGTACCTGAAACTAGTGCGTCTACCAATTCCGCCACCTGGGCTTTCAGGAAGCCGCAATTATAGGGGTGATTTTTGACCGCTTCGGGCAAATTCGGAAAATTTTTCAGAGCGCCGGGTGGGGTGCCATTTCGCTCAGCGGCTGCCCCAGTTCCAAGGTGCTGCGAGCGGTTGCAGTGGCTGGTGCCGCCAGGTTTGGCAAGTGATGCAAGCTGGCATGGCGCCCAAGAGAATACGGCATCACTGTACAGAGGAGTGTGGCGAGGGGGGGGTCTGCCACCTCTGCAGCTGATGGTGTGGTGCCTGCCGAGCGCAGGCTATATCGGGAGCGCAAAGATGCGGTTTGCGCCGTCGATGCCATCGCAGACAAAGAAAAAGCCGCTGCACGAAAGTGCAACGGCTTATGTCTGGTGCCCAGGAGAGGACTCGAACCTCCACGATGTTACTCGCTAGTACCTGAAACTAGTGCGTCTACCAATTCCGCCACCTGGGCTGATGATGCAGGCAGTGCCCCTTATCGACTTTCCTAAAAAACCACTGTTGAACCAGCCCGTTAAGACTGATTTTTCACCGTTTTCACAAACAAGTTGTACTTGTCGTTAAACTTGGTGCCCAGGAGAGGACTCGAACCTCCACGGAGTTACCCGCTAGTACCTGAAACTAGTGCGTCTACCAATTCCGCCACCTGGGCATTTCAGGAAAGAATCAGATTGTATATCAAAAAAACGGCTTCCAAAACAGGAGCAGATAATTTGTCAGAAGAAATTGAAGGTGTAGTCCAAGGCCACCGTGAAGGCCACGGCTTTGTGATCCGGGATGACAACGAAAGCGACATCTACATTCCGGCCAATGAAATGCGCGCCGTACTGCACCGTGATCGGGTCCGCGCCCGCATCGTGCGCACCGACCGCCGCGGCCGCCCGAGGGCCGCATTGTTGAAATCATCGAGCGCTCCGCGCAGCCCATCATTGGCCGGCTGCTGCAGGAAAGCGGCGTCTGGCTGGTAGCGCCCGAGGACAAGCGCTATGGCCAGGATGTGCTGATCCCCAATGGGGCGATTGGCGCGGCCAAGACCGGCCAGGTTGTCGTGGTGGAGTTGACCGAGCCCCCAGCCTTGTTTGGCCAGCCGGTGGGCCGCGTTGTCGAGGTGCTGGGCGAGATCGACGACCCCGGCATGGAAATCGAGATTGCGGTGCGCAAATATGGCGTGCCCCATGAGTTCTCGGACGAGTGCCTGGCGCTGGCCAAGAAGCTGCCGGACAAGGTGCGCCTGGCCGACCGCAAGGCCCGCATCGACCTCACCGATATCCCGCTGGTCACCATCGATGGTGAAGATGCGCGTGATTTTGACGATGCGGTGTACTGCGAGCCCGCCAAGATTGGCCGCACCAAGGGCTGGCGCCTGCTGGTGGCGATTGCCGATGTGAGCCACTATGTGCAGAACGGCAATGCCATCGACGTTGATGCCTACGACCGTGCCACCAGCGTCTACTTTCCGCGCCGCGTGATCCCCATGTTGCCGGAGAAGCTCTCCAACGGCCTGTGTTCGCTCAATCCCAACGTGGACCGCCTGTGCATGGTGGCCGATATGCTGGTCACCGCCGATGGTGAGCTGCAGGCCTACCAGTTCTACCCTGCGGTGATGCACAGCCATGCGCGCTTTACCTATACCGAGGTGGCGCCATTCTGGCCAACACCCGGGGCCAGGAAGCGATCAAGCGCAAGGAGCGTGTGGCTGACCTGCTCAACCTGCACGATGTGTACAAGGCTTTGCTGTCGGCGCGTGGCCGTCGCGGCGCGGTGGATTTCGAGACCACCGAGACGCAGATCATCTGTGACGAGAACGGCCGCATCGAGAAAATCGTGCCCCGCACCCGCACCGAGGCCCACCGCCTGATTGAAGAGGCGATGCTGGCAGCCAATGTCTGCGCGGCAGATTTCATCCAGCAAAGCGGCCAGCCCGGGCTCTTCCGGGTGCACGAAGGCCCGACGCCCGAGAAGCAGGACATCCTGCGCGGCTACCTCAAGGCCATGGGGGTGGGCTTGTCGATCAGCGACGACCCGAGTCCGGCTGAGTTCCAGGCCATTGCCCAGGCCACCAAGGACCGGCCCGATGCCCAGCAGATCCACACCATGCTGCTGCGCTCGATGCAGCAGGCGATCTACACGCCGATCAACAGCGGCCACTTTGGCCTGGGCTACGAGGCGTATACCCACTTCACCAGCCGATCCGCCGTTACCCTGATTTGCTGGTGCACCGCGTTATCAAGGCCGCCCTGCTGGGCAAGCGCTACCAGCTGCCGCTGCTGCCCACGCCTGGAGAGGCCGAGGCCAAGCTGGCCAAGCGGCTGGCCAGCCGGGTGGCTGCCCCCAAGCAAAAGCTGCAGGCCGAGCGTGTGCAACGCGTATCGCGCGAAGTGCAGGCCTGGGAAGCGGCGGGCCTGCATTGCAGTGCCAATGAGCGCCGTGCCGATGAGGCCAGCCGCGATGTCGAAGCCTGGCTCAAGTGCAAGTACATGCGCGAGCACCTGGGCGAGGAGTACAGCGGCATGGTCTCGGCCGTCACCTCGTTTGGCCTGTTCGTGACCTTGGACCAGCTCTATGTCGAAGGCCTGATCCACATCACCGAGCTGGGGGGTGATTACTTCCGCTTTGACGAGATGCGCCAGGAGCTGCGCGGCGAGCGCACCGGCATCCGCTACACGATTGGCACCCGCCTGCAGATCCAGGTCAGCCGCGTGGATCTGGATGCGCGCAAGATCGACTTCCGCCTGGTGCGCGAGGGTGAGGATGCAGCCCGCGCACCGGCCTCCAACGGCCGTGCGGCCAAGGTGGCGTCGTCGCCGTCCAGCCGCCAGCGCGAGGGGCGCGATGAGGCCTATGACGCCCAGCGCGCCAGCCTCAAGCGCAAGGCCAAGGGTGCTGCGCATGCTGCCGGCAAGCCGCGTGGCAATGACCGGGGCGCCGGCGCGAGCAAACAACCGGGACAGAAGACACCGCGCAAACGCCGCTGATCGGCTGTGAATTCACTATGATCGAAGCTAGGCCATCCCCGGGATGGCCTGGCTTTTTTCGTTCACAGAGCTGAGAACTATCGAAGGAGTACGGATGACCGAGAAGACGCGCAAGATTGCAGTGGTGACCGGTGCGGGCACCGGGATTGGCCGCGCAGCGGCGCTGGCCTTGATGAAGGACGGCTGGTCGGTGGTGCTGGCCGGCCGCCGCGCGCAGCCTTTGCAGGAAGTGGCCAGCCATGTGGCAGACGCCGGCCAGGCCCTGGTGGTGCCCACCGATGTGGCCGACCCGGTGGCGGTCAAGGCCTTGTTCGATGCGGCCGTGGCCCAGTTTGGCCGCGTGGACATGCTGTTCAACAACGCCGGGCGCGGCGCGCCTGCGGTGCCGATCGATGAGCTGCCGGTCGAGACCTGGCAGGATGTTGTCAATGTCAACCTCAACGGCATGTTCTATTGCTTGCAGCAGGCTTTTCGCGTGATGCGCCAGCAGTCGCCGATGGGCGGGCGCATCATCAACAACGGCTCCATCTCGGCCCATGCGCCCCGGCCCATGTCGATTGCCTATACCGCCACCAAGCATGCGGTGATGGGCCTGACCAAGACCGCCGCGCTCGATGGCCGCAAGTGGAACATCGCTGTCGGCCAGATCGATGTGGGCAATGCCGGCACCGAGCTGGCGATGCGCATGACCCAGGGCGTCATGCAGGCGCATGGCGAGATTGCGCCCGAGCCACTGATGGATGTGGATGTTGTGGCCAGTCGGTGCTCTATATGGCCAATCTGCCGCTGGAATGCAATGTGCTGTTCCACACGGTGATGGCCACCAAGATGCCGTTTGTGGGGCGCGGCTAAGTCCGAGTCTGGTTGTCAGCCTGGCCGTTGCAGGCTGCGCGCCAGGCGCGATGCCGTCAGCATGCGTGCCGGCGGCCAGATATCGGCCGCATGGCCATGCAGCCAGACGGCATGGAGCAGCGGCTGCCAGGCCTCCGCCCAGCTGCTGCCGGGCGGCAACGCTGCCAGGTGCGCGCCGATGCAGCCCGCCAGCACATCGCCGGTGCCGCCAATCGACAGGCGGGCATTGCCGCTGTGGTTGATGGCATAGCGCCCATCTGGCGCGGCAATGACCGAGCCGCTGCCCTTGAGCACTACCAGGCACTGCCATTGCTGCGCCGCCTGGCGCGCGGCGCCTATGCGGTCGCGCTGGATCTGCGCAGTGCTGCTGCCCAAGAGGCGCGCCAGCTCCAGTGGGTGGGGGGTGAGCACCGTGGGCCCAGTCGCACTGGCTTGGGCTGCCCGCTGCAGCAGCGCTGTTTGTACAGCGGCTTGGGCGGCGATGGCGTTGAGCGCATCGGCATCGAGCACCAGGCTGCCTGCATGCGGCAAGGCCTGAGGAATCACATCGCTGACCAGGCTGCCACCGCCGCAACCACAGACCAGGCTGCCGCGCAGTGCGCGCATGGCCTCCAGCGATCGGAGCATGATGTCGGCCGCGATGCCGCCAGGCCTGGGCGATGTGCAGCTGCTGCCCAGCAGATGTAGCATGACCCGGCCGGCCCCGGCATGCAGCGCCGCGCTGGCGGCCAGCATGGCGGCGCCTTCCATGCCCTGGCCATCGTGGCTGGCGCTTTGGCCGCCGATGACACCGACATCGCCAAACAGGCTTTGTGGCTGTTGTGGGTGGGCAGAGGGTTTTGGGCGCGGATGACCAACTGGCCGGTGCCTGAGGAGGTATCCATATCGGCGGCAGGAATCCGGTCACAGCGCCAGACCGGGTTGTGGGCCGACAGCGGTGCCAGCCAGACCTCGCCGGCCCAGTCGCGCCCCTGCAGGGTAAAAAGCCCGGGCTTGAGGGCCAGCATGCTGAGCGTGAAGCGGCGGCCTCTGGGGGCTTGTGGCACCAGGGGTTCTAGCCATGGCAGCCAGGCGCCGGTATCGGCCAGCAGGCCCGAGGGCGTGTCGATGCACAGCACATCGCGATCGGTTTCCAGCAGCTGCTGCAGCCAGGCCAGCGCGGGGCCTTCGGTGGGGGCGCTGCGGCCGGCGCTCAGGCCAATGCCCCAGACTGCATCGATGGCCAGGTCGAAATGGGCGGGCGGTTGCGCGCTGATCGCCAGGCCTGCGGCCTGGGCGCGTTGCAGCGCATGGGCGGCATCGGCGGGCAGGGCCTTGCCGGCGCTGGGCTGCAGGCTGATATGCACGGTCTTGCCGGCGGCTCGCAGATGGATGGCGGCTTCGAGGCCATCGCCGCCGTTGTTGCCGGCGCCGCAGGCCACCCAGATATGCCGGGCATGCGGCGCAATCGCCAGGGCCAGGCGGGCTGTGGCTTCGCCAGCGCGGGCCATCAGGCGGTAGTGGGGCAGCGTGGCGCCAGCGATTGCTCGCGCGCGCGAACCTGGTCGCTGGAGAGCAGGGCGGGATAGGGCAGAGTGGCAGAAGCGGGCATGGCACCATCGTAGCGCAGGCCCTGGCCTGGGTGGCTGGTACAGCTGGTTAGCGCAGGCGGTGAAGATCCAGCGCTTCGGGGGCGGTGCTGGTGCTCTGGCCCATGACCAGCTGGCGCACATGGTGGGCGCAGCCCATCGACAGCCCCCAGCCATAGCCGCCGTGGGCGGTGTTGAGCCAGACGCCCGGGATGCCGGAGGCGCCCACAACCGGCAGGCCATCGGGCACCGTCAGGCGCGCGCCGCGCCACATCTGCAGGATCGATTGGCTCGGCTGGATGCAGCCGGGGAACCACTCGAGCAGCACGCTGATCAGGGCGTGGCGGGCGTCATCGCTGCGCTCGGGGCTGTCGGCGTAGCCCAGCTCGGCGCCGCCGCTGATGCGCAGGCGCGAGCCCTGGCGCGTCAGGATCATGTTGTTTTCCAGATCGATGATTGCGCGGCGCGGGGCAGCGACTCTTCGCTGATCTGGATGCTCGCGCTATAGCTATAGATAGGCGCGCTGGGCAGCTGCACATGGTGGGGCGCAGCAGCTGGTTGGTGTGGGCGCCGGCGCAGAGCACCACCGCATCGAAATCCTGCGTGCCGGCGGTCAGCTGCACGCGCACGCCCTGGCCTGCACTCTGGATGCCGCTGACGGGCTGCTGGGTATGGAGCTGCAGGCCATGCGCTTGCAGCGCCTGCAGCAGCCCCTGCGAAAACAAGCGCCCATTGCCCGACCAAGCTTCCGGCAGGTGCAGGGCGCCGGCGATCTGGATCTCGGTGGCCAGGCCCGGCTCGATGGCGCGGGTTTGGGCTTCGTCGCAGCGCTGGTAGTCAATATGCGCGGCCGACAGGCGCCGGGTCAGTTCATACAGCGCAGCGGCGCTGGGCTCCTTGCGCAGCGGCAGCAGCAGGCCCTGGCTGAACTGGCCGTTGATCTCCAGCATTTCCTGCACATGCTGCATGCGCTGCATGGCCAGCAGCTCCAGCGACTGCAGCGCAGGCAGGGTTTCGCGGTCGCGCAGCTTTTTGGCAATGCCTTGCTGGCGGCGCGCCCAGCGGCGGGGAGAGGAGAGCACGCTGCCCTGGACCTGCAGCTCGGCAAACGCCGGGCGCGACATGCCCAGCTGCAAGGCTTGCTGGAAGGCGGTGGCACCCCAGGGATTGATCGCGCAAGGCCACATCAGCCCTGAGGGGGCAAAGCTGGCCTCCTCGCCAGCTGCGCGGTGCTGCTCGAAGATACTGACCTCGTTGCCGGCCTCCATCAGCTCGAAGGCCGTTGCTATACCTGCAATGCCTGCTCCAACGATCGCAATCTTCATAACAACAAAAACAGGGGGCCGTTCATAGGATGGGGCGCGGCCGGTGCAAGCATTTGCAAAAGCCGTGCGTTCGAGTGCCAGATTGTGCCTAGTTTTTTGCGCTTGCCGTGGTAAGGCGCGCCACTGTGGTTCAAAAAACGCAAGCAATCGTCAAGGTGGGGGTTGGTGCAACTTCTTCGCGACCCATGCCGGACTATGTTAGAATCCTAGTGGTTTGCCGAGTGTGGCTTGCCGCATCGGTTCAAAACGAAATCGCAAACCTGCCTACCTAAGTGTTGCGGCATGCGGTGCACAGGCACGGCTGCCGTGATAGTGGGCAGAATTTTAGACCTAACCTTCGGAGAAGATATATGTCCGTTACGATGCGCGAGATGCTGGAAGCCGGCGTCCACTTTGGCCACCAAACCCGTTTCTGGAACCCCAGATGGGCCAGTACATTTTCGGTAGCCGCAACAAGATTCACATCATCAACCTGGAAAAGACCCTGCCTCTGTTCAGGACGCACAAAAGTTCATCAAGCAGCTGTCGGCCAACCGTGGCACCATCTTGATGGTGGGCACCAAGCGCCAAGCGCGCGAAATCCTGGCCACCGAAGCACAACGTGCTGGCGTGCCTTACGTCGACCAACGCTGGTTGGGTGGCATGCTGACCAACTTCAAGACCGTCAAGACCTCGATCAAGCGTCTGAAGGACATGAAGGCCCAGCAAGAAGCAGGTCTGGAATCGATGAGCAAGAAAGAGCAACTGATGTTTGCTCGTGAGCTGGAAAAGCTGGAAAAGGACATCGGCGGCATTCAAGACATGAACGCACTGCCAGATGCCATTTTCGTGATCGATGTGGGCTACCACAAGATTGCCATCGCTGAAGCCAAGAAGCTGGGCATTCCTCTGATCGGCGTGGTTGACACCAACCACAACCCAGAAGGTATCGACTACGTGATCCCTGTAACGATGACTCGGCAAGGCTGTGGAGCTGTATGCTCGCGGTATCGCCGACGCGATCCTGGAAGGCCGTGCCAACGCCGGAACGACGTGGTCAAGGCTGCTGCCGGCGAAGGGAGGCGACGAGTTTGTGGGAAGTGGAAAACACCGCTGCTTAATCCACAGGGCTGCCCATTGGGCCGCGAATGAAAAGCGGGGCTCCAGATTAGCCCCGTTTTTTTTACCTACGTTTCCACAATCACCCCAACTGAACTGAATACGGAGAGAGAAAAAAATGGCAATTACCGCAAGCATGGTGGCAGAACTGGCGCAAAGACCGACGCGCCATGATGGAATGCAAGAAGGCTCTGACCGAGGCTGATGGCGACTGGCCAGGCCGAAGAGCTGTCTGCGCGTCAAGGCTGGGCACCAAGGCCGCTAAGGCAGCATCGAGTATTGCCGCTGAAGGCGGATCGCCGCTGTGGTTGAAGGCTACAACGGCGCGATCATCGAAGTCAACAGCGAAACCGACTTCGTCTCCAAGAACGACAGCTTTCATCGCCCTGCCATTGCAGCGGCCAAGCTGGTCTCCGAAAAGAACCCTGCGATAGTGGGGGCCCTGAGCGCACTGGCTTACGAGCAAGACGGCTTTGGCCCCGACCTGGAAGACGTGCGCAGGGCCTGGTCGGCAAGATCGGCGAGAACATGTCGTTCCGCCGCTTCAAGCGCTTCGAAGGCAGCAACCTGGCGCTGTACCTGCCGGCACCCGCATCGGTGTGGTGGTCGAGTTCGAAGGCAGACGCGCAAGCGGCCAAGTTCGTGCATGCACGTGGCTGCGATGAAGCCGTGGCGCTGACCTGCGCTGACGTGCCTGCCGAGCTGATCGAGAAGGAACGCACCGTCGCTGCCGCCAAGGCGGAAGAGTGGCAAGCCCGCTGACATCGCCGCCAAGATGGTGGACGGCGCTTGCAGAAAGTAACCTCAGGAAGTCTCGCTGTTCAACCAGGTCTTCGTGAAGGCCGCTGACGGCAAGCAAACCGTCGAGCAAATGCTCAAGGCCGCCAACACCACGATCAAGAGCTTCACGCTCTTACGTGGTGGGTGAGGGCATTGAGATGAAGGTGGATGACTTCGCTGCCGAGGTCGCCGCGCAGTTGCGGCCGCCAAGGGCCAGTAATTATCCTGACAAAGGGCTACGCCCTTTGTTTCACCTATCGTTTTTCACCCATTCCCCACACCTGGAGCTCTCCACCATGTCCCAAGCCCTGCCCACAAGCGCATTCTTCTCAAACTCTCCGGTGAAGCTCTGATGGGGGATGATGCTTTTGGCATCAACCGCGCAAACCATTGTGCGGATGGTCGAGGAGATTGCCGAGGTGACTCGGCTGGGCGTTCAGGTCGCTGTCGTGATCGGTGGCGGCATATCTTCCGCGGCGTGGCGGCGGTTCGGTCGGCATGGACCGTGCCACTGCCGATTAATGGGCATGCTCGCGACGGTGAAGAATGCACTGGCGCTGGCCGATGCGATGGACAAGCAGGGCCTGTCAGCCCGCGTGATGTCGGCCATCGGCATCCGAGCAGGTGGTCGAGCCCTATGTGCGCCCCAAGGCGCTGCAGTACCTTGAGAGGGCAAGGTTGTGGTGTTTGCCGCAGGCACGGGCAACCCCTTCTTCACCACCGATACCGCAGCGGCGCTGCGCGTTGCTGAAATTGGCGCAGAATGGTGCTCAAGGCCACCAAGGTCGACGGTGTCTACACGGCCGATCGATGAAGGATCCCAATGCCACGCTCTACACCAAGATGAGTTTTGATGAGGCGATGAGCCGCAACCTGGGCATCATGGATGCGACGGCCTTCGCCCTGGTGCCGTGATCAGAAACTGCCCATCCGTGTATTCTCCATCGTCAAGAGTGGCGCGCTCAAGCGCGTGGTGATGGCGGAAGATGAGGGCACGCTGGTCTACGCCTGATGGGCGGTGGCGTGTGCAAGTGCAGAATGTGTAGTTAGGAGTTGACAATGACAGTCGCTGAATCAAGAAGAATCTCGAAGGCAAGATGGACCAATCGATTGCCGCGTTTCAAAAACAAAACCTGACCAAGATCCGCACCGGCCGCGCCAATCCCGCGCTGCTGGACACCATCCAGGTTGGACTACTACGGCTCGATGATGCCGCTGTCGCAAGTGGCTAACGTGGCCTTGATAGACAGCCGCACCATCAGCGTGACGCCTTGGGAAAGGCCATGGCGGCCAAGGTCGAAATAGGCCTTCCGCGAAAGCGACCTGGGCTGAACCCTGATTCGATGGGCGACCTGATCCGCGTGCCGATGCCGCCCGATTGAGCGAAGAGCGGCCGCAAGGAAATGACCAAGCGGTCAAGGCGAAGGCGAGAACGCCAAGTCGCCATCCGCAACCTGCGCCGTGATGCAACGAAGGTGTCAAGAAAGCTGGTTCAGGACAAGGGATAGCGTCGGAAGACGACCAAATGCGTCGGAAGCGAGGTGCAGAAGATCACCGACAAGCACATCCAGCTGATCGACCAGCTGGTGGTCGAAAAGAAAAAAGACATCATGGCGGTCTGATCAGGTATGGATCTGTTTTTCCGCGCATGACTGCTGCTGCAATAACGCACCACATTGCCATCGTGATGGATGGCAATGGCCGGTGGGAAAACGCCGTTTTCTGCCACGCCTGGCAGGCACAAGAAAGGGGTGGACTCACTGCGCCGCGCGCAAGGCTGTGCCGAGCGCGCGTCAAGGTGCTCACCGTGTTTGCCTTTTCTTCCGAGAACTGGAACCGGCAGACCGATGAGGTCGATGGCATGATGAACATGCTGGCCGGCGCACTTGCCAAGGAGGTGCCATCGCTGGCCCGTGATGGCATCCGTTTGTTCTTTGTCGGTGACCGCGCTTCCTTGTTGCCAAGGTGCAGGCGGGCCTGGCGAAAGCCGAGCAGGCCACGGCCACACGACCGCATGGTGCTCAATGTCTGCTTCAACTATGGCGGCCGCTGGGATATTGCCCAGGCGGCGGCCAAGCTGGCCGCTGCGGGCCAGGCCATCACCGAATGTGGCCCTCAACGATGCCATGGCGCTGGCCCTTGTGCCGCGACCCCGATCTGCTGTCGAACCGGTGGCGAGATGCGCATCAGCAATTTTTATGCTGTGGCAATCGGCCTATTCGGAGCTGTATTTCAGTGATAAAGTGGTGGCTGATTTTGACGAGCAGGCTCTGGGACGAGGCGATGGCCGAATTTCAGCGGCGCGAGCGCAGCTTTGGCAAGACGTCCGAGCAACTGGTCCAGTCCCCTCGTAGTGCACCTGCCCGCTGATGCTGCTACTGTAGGCAGTCTGTTTTGTTTTTTCAGGGAGATCCCATTTGCTCAAACCAACGCATCATCACGGCCATTGTTCTCCTGCTGATTCTGGGCCCGCCATCGCTGCGGCCAATACGGTTCCCTTTGCTGCGTTGATGCTGTTGGCCGGGTCGCCGCGGCCTGGGAGTGGGGGCGCCTCAATGGCCTGCATGGCATGGCCGCGTACGGCTGGGGCTGTCGCGTTGCTGCTGTGCGGCGCTGCCTGGGCCATGGGCTGGACGCAGGCGGCGCTGCCCGCTGTGTGGCTGGTGGCTGGTGCCGCCCTGGGTGCTGCTGCCGCCTTCTTGCTCAAGGGTGGCGTGCCTGGCTGGGCGCACATTCCGCGTGCGCTGCGCCTGGTCGTGGGTGTGCTGGCGCTGTGGGTGGCCGGCTGGCCATTGCACATGCCAAGTGGATGGGT
Source organism: Comamonas sp. JC664 (assembly GCF_042647185.1). Classification (NCBI taxonomy): domain Bacteria; kingdom Pseudomonadati; phylum Pseudomonadota; class Betaproteobacteria; order Burkholderiales; family Comamonadaceae; genus Comamonas; species Comamonas sp. JC664. The sequence goes on along the minus strand of NZ_JBHRUZ010000007.1, from coordinate 5,114 downwards.
GTGAATTTTCTGCTGTCGGTCTTTGCCTGGTGTGGATGGCCGACATTGGCGCTTATTTTGCAGGCGCCAGTTCGGTCTGCGTTTTACCAAGAACAAGCTCGCGCCGGCCATCAGCCGGGCAAAAGCTGGGAAGGCGTATGGGGCGGCGCGCTGGGCGTGCTGCTGAGGGCCTTGGTGTGGAGCTGGCGGACGCCACTTTGGCGTGCAGGTGCTAGCTTCTTACAGCGGCTTTGGGATTTTTCGCCCTGGCTGATGGTGCTGTCCTGCGTGTTTCTGGCGGCATGAGCGTGGCCGGTGACCTGTGGAATCCCTCGTCAAGCGCAGCGCCGGCATGAAGGACAGCAGCCATCTGCTGCCCGCCATGGTGGCGTGCTCGACCGCATCGATGCCATCTTGCCGACCGTGCCGCTTGCGCTGATGCTGCTGCAATTTTTGGATAAGTGAACTCGCGATGACCATGCACAGTTACCGTGCTCGGATCGAGGGCTCGATGGAACCAACACGCTCGATGTGGTGGCGCCACCCCGACCTCTACCGCATTTTCGCGCTGAGCGCGCATTGCGCGCGTTGGACCTGATGCTCGGCAGTGCCTGCAGTTCCAGCCGCGCTATGCGGTGATGACCAGTCGCCTCCGCCGCCACCGCTTTGCGCGAAGCCTGCAAGCGGCAGGCAGACGGGTCGAAGTGCTCGAAGGCGAGGCGGCGCTGGAGATGGTGGCTTCCCACAGTGATGTACATGCGGTGATGGCGGCCATTGTGGGCGCCGCCGGCCTGCGCCCGGCGATGGCAGCGGCCAAGGCCGGGCAAGCGCTTGATGTGGCAACAAGGAAGCGCTGTCGTTGGTGGCCAGCTCTTCATGGATGCGGTCGCTGACGGCGGCGCGACCTTGCCTGCCCATCGACAGCGAGCATTCGGCCCTCTTCCAGTTGCCTGCCGAAGACCTGCGGTCTGGCCCCAGCGCGTGGACCACATCATCCTCACGGCCTCGGGCGGGCCCTCTCTCCACCCGTGAGCCGGCGAGCTTGCGCGATGTGACGCCCGCAGCAGGCGGGCAACCATCCCAACTTTGCGATGGGCCGCAAGATCTCAATCGACTCGGCCACGATGATGACAAGGCGCTGGAGGTGATCGAGGCGCGCTGGCTGTTCAACCTGCACCGAGCAGATCAAGGTGGTGATCCATCCGCAGCAGATCGTGCATTCGATGTGTGCAGTTGCGCGATGCATCGGTGCTGGCCCAGCTGGGCACGCCCGATATGCGCGTGCCGATTGCCTGTGGCCTGGCCTGGCCGAGCGCGTGGCTAGTGGCGCCGCGCCATGGATTTCGCCAAGCTCTCGGCGCTGACCTTTGAAGAGGCCGATGACAAACACGCTTTCCCGGCCTGCACCTGTCCTGGCAGGCGCTGCGTGCGCCCCATGGCACGACCACGGTGCTCAATGCCGCCAACGAAGTGGCCGTCGCCGCTTTTCTGGACGGCCGCATGCGCTTTGACCAGATCTACCAGGTCAATGCGCAGGCGCTCGAAGGCGTGCAGCCGCAGGCGCCCGACAGCATCTCGATGCGCTGCTGGCGCTCGATGCCGAGGTGCGGCCTATGCCCAAGCCTTATTTCGGAGCTGGCGTTTGACAGGGCTATTGTCCGGCTCAGTAGAATCGCGTTTTTCATAGCAAGGGCTTGAGCAATGTTGACCGTTGTTGCATTTGTCGTTGCGCTGGCCGTTTGATCGCCGTGCACAGAATATGGCCCACTACCGCGTGGCCGTGGCTTGCGGCGTGAAAGTGCTGCGTTTTCTCGCTGGGTTCGGCGCCCCCTGTTGCGCTGGAAGAAAAAGGCGCAGACACCGATTTGTCATCGGCCATTCCGCTGGCGGCTATGTGCGCAGCTCGATGAGCGCGAGGCGCCGGTCGCCGCGCATGTGCGCCATCTGGCCTTCAATGTGCAGCCGCTGCGCGCGCGCGCGGCCATCGTGGCCGACCGCCAGGCCGCTGGCCAACTGCTGCTGGCGGTGCTGCTCTATGCCTGCGTGAACTGGGTGGGCGTGCGCGAGCCCGCCGCTCATTGTCGGCACGCCGCCGGCTGCCAGCTTGCTCGCGCAGGCAAGCCTGCAAGGCGGTGAAGAAATTGTGTCCATGGGTTTCCCCGATGCGGAAACTGAAGCGGTGCGCTCGCTCGACGACCTGCGCTGGTTTGTGGCGCAGGCCGCGCTGGGTGGCAAGGATGTGGTGCTGAGCGCCCGCCCCGGTGCCGGCGCGGCAGTGCGCAGCTACCGCTTGCCGCTGTCGAGCATCGATGCCCGCTGAGGCCGATGCCAAGCTGGTCGACAAAATTGGTTTGACCCACCCTGGACTGATGCCGTGGCTCGGCGACTTTGAGGCGGGCAGTGCGCAGCCAGTCGGCGCTGCGCAAGGGCGACAAGGTGCTGTCCATCGATGGCCAGCGCGTGGGCGATGGCGGCGAGCTGCGCCGCATGATCCGCGCATCGGGCGAGCAGGGCGTGCCTGCCCTGCAGACTGGCTGGTGTCGCGCAAACGGCGCGCAGTTGCATGTGCCGGTGCAGCTCGCGCAAAGCGAGGACAAGGGCAGCAAGATCGGGCGCCTGGCGCGTTCATCGGCGCGCCGCCTGCGATGGTGGTTGTGCGCTATGGCCCCTGGGAAGGCCTTGCCAGGGGTGCGCAAAAGACCTGGGAAGTCTGCGCTGACGGTCAAGATGATGGCCAAGATGGTCATCGGCCAGGCCTCGCTGCAGAACATCAGCGGTCCGCTGACGATTGCCGAATACGCGGGCAATTCTGCGAGTCGGCCTCACCAATACATGGCCTTTTTGGCCTGATCAAGCGTCAGTTGGGCGTGCTCAATCTGCTGCCGCTACCGGTGCTCGATGGCGGTCACCTGATGTATTATCTTGGGAGGCTGTCTCGGCAAGCCACCACCCTGCAATGATGGAGCGCTTGCAAAAAGGCGGTATAGCCGTTTTGCTGCTCATGATGTGCATTGCGTTCTTCTTAACGATTTGTCTCGGCTCTTGGGTTGTCTTTTGCCCCTGCTGCATAATGAGCGGCTTGGTTGCTATCTACAAATGACATATTCCATCCCTTCTTCGCTTCTTCGCAAGACCACGGCTGCTCGCTGCGTTGATGCTGCTTGCCAAGCTGTCGTGGGCTTTGGACCAATTCACTATCCAGGACATTCGTGTGAAGGCTGCAGAGCGTAGAGCCGGGCACCATTTGCGTCCATGCCTTTGCATGTGGGCGATGACTACAACGACGAAAAGGGATGGCAGCCATTCGCTCCTTGTTCGCGCTGGGCCTGTTCAAGGACGTGCGCCTGGAAGCCAATGGCAATGTGCTGGTTGTGGTAGTGGAAGAGCCGCCCACGATCGCCAACGTCGACTTCTGGGCTCCAAGGAGTTCGACAAGGACGCGATGAAAAAGGCCATGCGGGATGTGGGCCTGACCGAAGGCCGTCCTTTACGACAAGGCCCTGACCGACCGCGCCGAGCAAGAGCTCAAAGCGCAGTACATCAACAAGAGCCTGTATGCCGCCGAAGTGGTGACCACGGTCACGCCTATCGAACGCAACCGCGTTGAACCTGACCTTCACCGTGACCGAAGGGGATGCGGCCAAGATCAAGGAAATCCACATCGCGGAAACAAGGACTTCAAGGAATCGACCTTGACCGACCTGTTCGACCAGGACACCGGCGGCTGGCTCAGCTGGTACACCAAGAGCGACCGCTACTCAGCTCCAAGTTCAATGCCGACCTGGAGACGCTCAAGTCCTACTACCTCTCGCGTGTATACCTGGGTTCCGCATCGAGTCTACCGAAGTGTCGATCTCGCCGGACAAGGAGGCATCTCGATCAATCTGCAGATCCATGAAGGCCCCAAGTCCGTGGTCTCGGGCGTCAAGCTCGAGGCAATTACCTGGAGCGCGATGACGAGTTCAAGTCGCTGATCTCGATCAAGCCCGGTGAGCCCCTACAACTCCGACCGCGTGACCGAAACCACCAAGCGCTTTACCGACCACTTCGGCAGCTTTGGCTACGCGTTCTCCGCGGGGAAGCGGTGCCCGAGATCGACCGCGAGAACAACCGCGTCGAGTGGTTCTGCTCAAGGCCGAACCCTCGCGCCGTGCCTATGTGCGCCGCGTGAACGTGGCCGGCAACAACCGACACACGTGATGAGGTGTGCGCCGCGAAGTGCGCCAGTACGAAGCGTCCTGGTATGACTCGGACAAGATCAAGCTCTCGCGCGACCAAGTGGACCCGCCTGGGCTTCTTCACAGATGTCGCGATCGACACGCAAGAGGTGCCCGGCGGCCCGACCAGGTTGACGTCAACGTCACCGTGCAGGAAAGCCCCACCGGCTCGCTGCAGCTGGGTGCCGGTTACTCCAGCGCTGAAAAGGTCTCGCTGACCTTTGGTATCAAGCAGGAAAAACGTCTTGGCTCGGGCAACTACCTGGGTATCGATGTCAACACCAGCAAGTACCACCGTACCTTGGTGGTGAGCACCACCGACCCGTAATTCACGCCGGACGGTAATCTCGCGTACCTATGACATGTACTACCGCACCGACGTCCGTATGACGAGCAGGGCGGCAAAACTACCAGATCGTGACCACCGGTGCCAGCGTGCGCTTTGGCATTCCATTCAGCGAGCGCGACACCATCTATGGTCGGCGGTGGTCTGGAAAAATCACCGCATCAAGCTGGGCACCAACATGCCTGCGGCTTACCTGGACTACGCCACCGCTACGGCGACACCAGCCTGAACTTCCCGCTGACGCTGGTTGGTCGCGCGACAGCCGAGGACAGCGCATTGGCGCCAATTCGGGCCGCTTCCAGAAGCTGAAACTCAGAATGGTCGCTGTTTGGTGATGCCCGCTATCTGAAGGGTAACTACAGATTCAGCAGTACCTGCCTTTGAACAAGCGCTACACCATTGCGCTGAACGCGAGGTGGCTGGGGCAAGGGTATGGGCGGCAAGGTCTTCCCCGTGTTCAAGAACTACTTCTCCGGTGGTCTGGGCTCGGTGCGCGGCTTTGAGCAAAATTCCCTGGGTCCCGTGATGTGACCGGCGCCACGCTGGGTGGTGCCAAGAAGGTCACGTTGAAT
>NZ_JBHRUZ010000006.1:0-29690 GCF_042647185.1 Comamonas sp. JC664 | reverse complement strand
TAAGGAGCCCTGCATGAGTCTGCCTTCGAAACCTCGCTGTTTGCTGCTGCCAAGCGTTGGGATGCCGCCTTGGTGGCCCAGCTGCTGACGCAGGCGCCGCAGTGGGCCCAGGCGGTCGATGGCAAGGGGCGCACCGCCTTGCAGGTGGCCTGTGGCGTAGCAGCGCAAAACGCCCAGTCAGCCGATACCACGGCCTGGAAACCGTGGCCACCTTGCTGGCCGCCGGTGCCGTGCTGGAGGCCGAAGCCCCGATGGGCGAGTGCAATGGCGAGTTCCGCGCCACCGCGCTGTGGTTTGCCGTGGCCCGAGGCGAAAACCTGCCGCTGGTGGAGTTGCTGCTCTCGCACGGCGCCAATGCCAGCTACTCGCTGTGGGCCGCCGTGTGGCGCGATGACGAGGCCATGTGCCGCGCGCTGCTGCAGGCCCAGCCCTCCTTAACCTGCGCGAGCACGGCGAAACCCCTGTTTTCTATGCCGCACGCCTCGGTCGCCTCAAGACCCTGGAGCTGCTCCTCGACGCCGGCGCCGACGTCTCGGTGGCCGACTTCAAAGGCCGCGACGCCGTCGACATCGCGCGCTCGCCCGCGCCTGCCCCAGGGGCTGATCTACCGCATGCAGCAGCTGCGCCAGCCGCGGCTGGCCTGACGATCCGTTGCACAGCGCATTGCCCGGGTTTCAGCGCGAACCCGGGCGGGCCACTGCGCTGCCTTCCTGCTACTGCTCCTCGATCCGCTTCTCTTCATGAGGCAATGCTTGGCATGCTTTGCCCGCCAAGCGACTGGAGGTAGTCAGTACCCACCTTTCAGGTGACTGTTGCATTTGCCTAACTATCTGTCAGCTTCCTGTAAGCAGTGTTCATTCCAATGCGCTTCAGATGAAATAAAGCTATCAATTGACATCAGTAAATTATTGTTGTTAATTGACGGATATCAAGTGAAGTGGAGGACCAGGGGTGCATCCATGGACCTGGGCCGACTACAGATGGACACACGACTTGCATGTATCAAAAAAAGAGGGGCCGCCCGCTGTTTACCAGCTGGGCAACGGTGGTGGGCATGTTGGTGCTGGGGCTGCTGTATTCGATCAGCAGTGCCTTTGCGCAGGCGGCAGACGCTGTGTGTGCCGAAGTCAAAATTGTCATTGAACAAAAGCTTTCGCTGGAGCGCCAGGCCTTTGATGCCAAGATGGTCATCACCAATGGCCTGGCGGACCAGAAGCTGGAGAACGTCTCCATCGAGCTGAAGTTTCTCGATGCCAACAACAACCTGGTGGTTGCGACCTCGGACCCCAATGCCCAGGGGCGACGTTCTTTTACCGCACTGACCAGGTGACAGGCATCACCAGTCTCCAGGGTGGTGTCATCGCGCCCAAGGCGGTGGCCCATATCAACTGGCTCATCATCCCCGCAGCGGGCAGTGGTGGCAGCAACCCGCAAGGCGCTGTGTACTACGTGGGTGCCAAGGTCAGCTACACGCTCGACGGCAAGGCAGATTCCGTTGACGTGGCGCCAGAATCCATCGTGGTACGCCCCCAGCCCGAGCTGGTGCTGGATTACTTTTTGCCGCGCGATGTCTATGCCGACGACGCCTTCACGCCAGAGACCGAAGCAGCAGAGCCCTTTACCTGGGCGTCCGCATCAAGAACCAGGGCGGCGGCACATCCCACAAGACCAAGATCGACACCGCCCAGCCCCGCATTGTGGAGAACCGGCAGGGCCTGGCGATCAGCTTTCAAATTCGGCGGCTATGTCGGCGACCAACCAGCAGGCAAGAGCCTGCTTTTGGACTTTGGCGACATAGAGTCAGGCACTTCCAAAATGGGCCGCTGGTCCATGGTCACCAGTCTGCAGGCAAATTTGTCGAGTTCAATGCCAGCTTCACCCATGCCGATTCCCTGGGGGGGCGGTCACCTCGCTGATCAAGGAAGTGCGCACGCATACCTTGGTCCAGGATGTGCGCGTGGATCTGGCAGGGCGCGATAAGGTGCGCGACTTTCTCGCCAAGGATGGCGACGTCTATCGGGTCTACGAGTCCGATGGCGCAGACACCGAGGTGCAGAACCAGACGGCGTCGGCACAGATGACCGTGCAGGGCAACAACGCCAGCCTGCGCTTTAGCCCTGTAGCCCAGGGCTTTGCCTATGCCCGCGTGCCCGATCCGGCGCGCGGCGCCAAGCTGCCGGTGCAGGTCACGCGGTCGGATGGCTATATCGTGCCTGCAGAAAACGTCTGGTTGTCCAAGGAGCGCAATGAAGACCTGAGTTGGAGCTACTTCCTCAATATCTTCGATGCCAATACCAGCGGCCAGTACAGCATTGGCTTTGTGGCCGGCGCGGCCGAGGCCAGCATCGCGGGCCTCGTGTACCGGACAGCAATGCCAATGGCCTGCGCGACAGTGGCGAGCCGGGCATCCCCGTGACCGAGGTCAAACTGAGCGGCACCCAAGCCAGCACGGGCGCCGCGAGCTGCAAACGTCGTATACCGATGCGCAAGGCGCGTTCCACTTCACCAACCTCAAGCCAGGCTCTACACCTTGGTCGTTGGTGTCAGCGATGGCCTGGTGGATGGCGCGGCGCTGGCGGGCTCTGCGGGTGGGCAGAGCGAGGCGGGCAAGTTCAGCAGCATTGAGCTGACTGCTGGCTCCGCTGCAGCCGGCTATCTGTTTGCCAAGCGTGCCGCCGCGCCCGACAACCCCGACCTCGAGCCCAAGGCCGACCTGGCAGTAGCTGCAGGTGCCAGCCCTGCTACCGTCAAGCGAGGCGACAAATCCACCGTCACGATCACCGCAGAAAACCTGGGCCCGGCTACGTCTGTGGCGACCACGGTGAATGTGGAAATACCAGCGGGCTTAACCGTGCTGAGCCCATCGGCCGCTGTGGGCAGCTATGCCAATGGTGTCTGGACCCTGGGCGATATGGCAACGCGTTCCACCGCGATCCTGACCTTGGAAGTGCAAACCGACAAGGACAGCAGCGCCAAGGAGTTTGCCGTGGCTGCGCGTATCGGCTCGTCCACCAAGGACGATATCAGCAGCAACAACAGCGCCTCTACCTTGATCCGTATTCAGAGCAGCGAGGCCGTGACTGCCACGCAAACAGCAGACAGGGTATGCGCGTGCTGGCCTATATCGGCTGCGGCGCAGACACCGCCTGCGCCGCGCAAAAACGCCAGGCCGCGCAAACGGTGCTGGCCACGTATGACGATGAGGCCGAGATCGTTGAGACAGCTGCTGCCTTCCAAAAGGCGTTGCGTGCTGGCGACTTCAGCCTGCTGTGGCTGAGCGGGTCGCTCAGCGATCTGAGCGCCCACCTGCAGGAGGAAGTGCGCGCTGCCGTGCTGCGTGGTGCCTCGCTGGTGGTGGATGGCGCTGCCGATACCCATCTGCGTGCCATTGCCGAGATCTGGGCAGCTATGCCGATCAGCCGTTGCCTAACGCTTGCTCTGCAGTTGGGCACTAACGCGCTGCCGCTCACCAACCCAAGCTGGGCTTTGGTGGCCGATGCGCCGGCGACCACTGAGCTGCGCTACGCCAGCGGAGAAACCGCCGCCGTGCGCAGCAGCTATGGCAAGGGCCAGGTACTGGCGATGGGCTTTGACAGCCTGGGTGAGCCGCTGAGCGGCACGGAGTGGACGGCATGGCTCCAGGCCCAGATGGTGCTGAGTACGCCCAAACTGGTAGACCCGATGCTCGCCCAATCCAGCGTGTACCTGAAGACTGTCATCCACAATGGCGACGACAAGGCCCGCCAGCTCACGCTGAGCACGGCCTTGGGCAACGGCGCCCAGCTGCTGTCGTCCAAGCCCGCTGCCGCGCAAAGCGGCGACCAGCTAAGCTGGCCTATGGACCTGGCTGCCGGTGCAGAGCAAGGCGTTGAGCTGTGGCTACAGCTGCCTGCCGATGCCAAGGCCTTTAGCCTGGAATCCCAGCTGCGCAATACCGCCGATGCGGTGGTGGTGGACAGCTGGTCGCACAACCCTGCGCACCATGCACAGCAGCAGGCGGAGGCCAATGCACGCACAGCGCTGCCCGCCATTGCAGGCCTGGCTGACGCAGAAAAGGCCCAGTTGGTGGCCCTGTTCGACCAAGCAGCCGATGCGGTCCAGCAGCAAAAGCTGGGCGATGCGATTGCTGCGCTGCTGCAAGCGCAAGAAAAACTGCGTGCGCTGCCGCAAGGTGGTGGGCGTGATGCGGCATGGCAGCCCGTAGCGCAGTGGATAGGCCTGGTATCTGCGGCCTGGAAGGATGACGGCTCTGCCACCAAGAGCTGGACCTTGGCCATCAGCAGCGGTAACCAGCAGGTTGCCCAAATAGGCACTGCGTTTGCGACGCCGCTCCAGGTACGTCTGGCCGATGAGAACGGTGCCCCGGTAGCCGGTCAGACCCTGCGCTTTACGGCCCCAGCCAGCGGCGCCAGTGCGCTGTTCAGCAACGGCACCGCCGCCTTGCAGGTCAGCACCGACGCCCAAGGCCTGGCGAGCGCCGATGCCATCACCGCCAATGCGTCGTGGGTGCCTACCAAGTGCTTGCCAGTTGTGGACGGCGGCGTCAACACCCCCGCCAGCTTTGACTTGCGCAACAGCGATGCGGCAACCCCCCATCTTGACCTTGCAGCGGGTGGCGGGCGATAACCAGACTGCACACGTAGGCCAGGCCTTTGCCCAGCGCTTGCAAGCCAAGGTGGTCGATGCGCAAGGCGCAGCCATGGCCGGTCACGTGGTGGTGTTCACGCTGCCATCGGCTGCAGTGGGTAGTGCCACGGCTAGCTTTGCCGATGCTCCCAAACCGCTAGCGTCTCTACCGATGCCCAAGGCTTGGCGATCTCGCCAGTGCTGACGGCCAACAGCGCGGAGGGTAGCTACCAGGCGAGTGCTACAGCGGCAGGGTCTCCGGCGAGGCGACGTTCGCGCTGACCAACACGGCGCAGCCGGTGCAAGTGCTCCAGCTGCTTGGCGTTGCGGCAGCGGCCAGTCGGCCCATGTGGGCGCTGCCTTTGCGCAAGCGCTTGCCGTCAAACTGGTGGATGGCCAAGGCCTGGGCGTGGCAAACCACAGCATTCGTTTCGAGTTGCCTTCCAGCGGTGCCAGTGCCACGTTGCAGGCGCGCTTTGCAAGCAGAGGTGCAAACCGATGCCAATGGTTTTGCCAGCGCGCCCTGCTCACGGCCAACAACACCGAAGGCAGCTTCGAGGTGCTGGCCAGTGCAGGCGGTGTGGCAGACGGCGTGCGGTTTGCATTGACGAACACCGCTGTAACGGCGCCTGTGCTGAAACCTGCAGGTGCTTGCCGGTGGCGGCCAGTCTGCGGTGGTGGGTACGGCCTTTGCCGAGGTGATCCGTGTCAAGCTGGTCAACGGCCAGGGTGAACCGGTGGCAGGGCGTGTGCTGAGCTTCAGCATGCCCGCCAGCGGTGCAGGCGCTGTCTTTGCGGGTGGCGGCTTGACTGCGCAAGCGACGACCGATGCACAGGGCCTGGCGGCATCGCTGATGTTCAGCGACAACGCGACGGCGGGCGACTACGAAGTGTGGTGGCGATGGCGGGTGCGCCCGATGTCAAGCTGGGCCTCAAGAACACCCCGGCCCCCGCGGGTGACAAGCAAGTCACCATCCCCACGCCAACGGGAACGGGCACGCTCAAGGCTTCGGTCACGGGCGGTGGCGCCACTTGCCGCTTCAACCCTGACAAGACCGCCGTCAAGCGGGCGCAAGGCTGGTTGCCGCTGTTTGATGTGCTGCTGTTCCCCCATGGCGTGTTCGAGTACGAACTGGTCGGCTGTGACGTGGGCAGCACGGTGACCGTCACGACCGAGTGGCCCAACCTGTTTGGCATCAGCAACTACATGAAGTACGGCCCCACGCCTTCTTCACGTGGCCGCAGCCTTTGGTACGTGCCCAAGAACCTCAAGCTGGAGGGCAACCGGGTGAGCTTCACCATCACCGATGGCCAGCTGGGCGATGACGACCTGGCCGCCAATGGCGTCATCAAAGACCCGGGCGGCCCGGTGATCCAAAGCGGGCCGCTGCCTGCCGACGAGCAAGCCGTGCCAGTGCCGGGCTGGGTTGGCTGGCTGTGCTGATGCTGTCGCTGTTGACCGGTTTGGCGGCGCTGGGCCGGGCTGCGACGCAAGGGCGTGCTGGGAGCGAGCGATGGCCGCTAAGACCATGGCGTGCGGCCCCAGGTGGGGTGTGCACGCTGCGCTGGCCGTCTTGGTCGGCGCAGCCTTGGGTGGTACTGCCAGAGATGCAGCAGCTTGGTCGCGGCCAGCGACTGCGCCTCCGCCTTTGGTGGAGGCTGAATCGGCTTCTGCCCGTCCAAGGAGTTGGGCTGTTCGGCTGCGCAATATGCAGCGCCAACCACAGAGACGCCCGCGCTGGCATGGCTGGTGCAAACCGCGCCGCTCGCGCTGGACCAGGCCTGCTGGGTAAACGCTGCTGAGGCGGCTGCATCGGTGCAAAGCGCCAGCCCCCCCACCTTGGCGGATGTGCGCCCGCGCAGCCTGCAACGCGCAGCACCCATTGCGCGCGCTTTGCAGCTGGAGCTTTCTGACATGGCCAGCAAACGCTTCTTGCAGCAAACGTCCGTGGTGCTGCTGGGCTCCGGCTCGACATCGCCGAGGTTGACCAGGCCTGCCGTCACTGCGGCAGCAAGGCTTTGTCCAGTTGCAAGCGGTGCGGGGCGGTGTCCGAGCATGGCAGGCCGCGCAAGCGGGGACGGCAGGTAGCCAACCGTTGTTGCAGCCCTTGGATGCGCAGACTTGGATAGCCGCTCTGGGCCAGGGCATGCACTGGACGGTGATCTCCGCCAGCGAAGCCATGCAACGTGCGCCTCAGGCGCAGTGGCCGGTGCCGTCCGAGCAGCTCGTCGCCGTACGGGTGGAAGGCAAAGAGCGCGATGCCAAGTTGGTGGCCGCCATTGCGCGCGCCTACCAAGACCGGCTCAAGCATGTACGTCATGCGGGCTACGCCCAGGCGCTGGTGGTCATCACCGATGGGGTGGTCAGCGATGCCTTGCGTGCCCAGGTCGAAAGTACCTTGGCGCCTAGCACCGATGCATCCAAAGCGGGCCGCAGTGCCGCAATAGTCACCTTGCCCGCCTATTGGCTAGACGGCGGCTGGCAAGCCTATGCGCAGCAAGTGGCCCAAGCCGCCGCCATCCAACAGACCGCCAACCACCGGCTGCAAGCGCCGTGTGGACGCTTATGAGTGCAAACAAAAAATGAGAAATACCGGGGGAAGCATGTACCAACAACAACCATCTTCAGCGCTCCAAGCGGCGGCCTGGGCACGCAAGGCCTGGCAGGGCTTGCAGATGCTGGGCCTTTTGGCTGATGCTGCTCTGTGCGGCCCCGTCGGCCTTGGCACAAACGCCAGTGACGGGCGTGATCACCAGCAACACAACATTGCGTGCAGCGCAGTCGCCCTATCTGTTCCAGGGCGATGTGATTGTGGATAACAACGCTACCTTGAGTATTGAGCCCGGTGTCACATCCAGATGGCGGCCGCCGCCAGCTTTACTTTGAAGCGGGGTGCACTCCAGGCGGTGGGCACTCCCAGCCTTCCATCAAGATCACCTCGGCATCTGCGACACCCGCTGCCGGTGACTGGCGGCAATGGCGCTTCACCGCAGGCACCAACCAGGCACTGACGCAGCTGGGCCATGTCGTCATCGAATACGGCAGCGGTGTGGCGATTGAATCTGCTTCGCCCGTTATCAACAACACCGCCATCAACCACCACAGTGGCCCTGCGATCAGCATGGACCTGGCTTCGTCACCGGTGGGTACGGGCAATACCGCCAATGGCAACTCGCTCAATGCAATCAATGTGCCTGCGGGCACCATTCGCACGCAGGTGGTCTGGGGCATCGTCGGTATCCCTTACCTGGTGCAGCAAGGTCTGGTGCATATCGGCCAAGCGCCTTTGGCGCTGGAGCCGGCCAAACTCAAGCTCAGCCCCGGTGTGGTGGCCATGCTGCGCGTCTCGCTCACGCACCAGCCCCCGCAGGCGGCACGCTGATCGATGTCAGCAGCAGCGTTCCTTCGGTCGCATCGGCCGTTACCCGTGTCACCGTGCCTGAGGGTCAAACCAGCGCCGATCTGGAGGTGCAGGCCAGCAGCCTGGGCTCCACCAAGATCACTGCGAGCCACGCCACCTTGGGCATGGCGGAAACCGTCATTGAGGTGGTCAGCCTGCCTTCTCTCGGTTTGGCCCCTGCCAGTCCCACAGTCGGGGTCAATCGCAACTACCCCATGACCTTGTCGCTGCCTGCTCCCGCTGCAAGCAATGTGGCCGTGCGGTTGGACAACGCGGACACGGCGGTGCTTTCTGCCCCAGCAGCTTGGTAGTGCCTGCCGGTCAGCAAAGTGTAAATTTTGAAGTGACTGGCTTGGTTGACGGTACCAGCCGTTTAACGGCGCAGGCAGACGGCTACGCCAGCGCGCTGGCCACCGTCGCCGTGCGCGGCAAGGCGTTGGTACTGCCATCCAGCGTAGTGGTGGCGCCGACGGGCAGCACTACGGTGACATTGGAAGCTACGGAGCCAGCCCCTGCAGGCGGCTTGACCGTTAACTTGGCTGTCGCGCAAAGCAGTCTGGCCCAAGCTCCTGCCACCGTGCTCATCCCTGCGGGTCAAAGCCGGGTGAGCTTCAGCATCAATGGCAAGGCCTTGGGTGCCACCACCTTGACTGCAACCGCTGCCGGCTACCAGTCCGGCCAGACCAGCGTAAATGTGGACGCCATCAGTCTTAACACTGATCCTGCTGCAGACCTGGTGATGAATGAAGAGCTCAGCCGCACGGTTCGCGTGCAGTTGAGCAAAGCCGCTCCACTGGGCGGGATTACTGTTTCTGTTGTTAGCCAGAATCCGGCGATTGCTGCTGTGAGTCTGCTGAGGTGTTTGTGCCTACGGGGCAGATTTATGCGACGGTGCGGTCACTGTGAAGGCGCTGACAGAAGGGAAAACCTCCATCGGTATTACTTCGCTTGGCCTGATTGGTAAGACTTTGAATGTGGATGTTCGGCAGAAATTTTCGCTCAGGCTTACAAAGTACAGCGGTTCAAAGTTGATTGTGGGCAAGGGGCTGTACAACTATTACAGGGAGTTTTATGTAGAGCGTCTCATTAATGGCGTGGTGAGTAATGGCGCTGAGGCGGTGACGGTGAATCTGCGATGCATCGCATCGGAGGTGTGCATTACTCCAGCGACGGTGACTATTCCCGCTGGACAGAGCCGGGCATACATCAGCGTCACTGGTGTCGATATTGGATCGACTCAAGTGGAGGCAACTGCAGAGGGCGCAACATCGGCGGCACCGATGTCAGTTGACGTTATCTTGCCAGTCGTGCGGTTCAACAGCTTAGATAAAAACCGTACGACATCCAGCATTCGCGATGATTTTTCTATCACACTGACGGTGCCTGGTGCGGATTGGACAACTGATCAATATGCTGCCAATTCGTTGCAAATTAATGTTTCACTGAAAGACCAAAGCCCCGCTGGAGTTGTCAATGGGATCTACAACAGTAGCAATAGTCTGATCACACAACTGACGGTTGCCAGGGGGTCTAGCTCAACGGGAACTGCATATATAGCTCAGCCTGCAGCTGCTGGGACTTATAGAGTGGAGGCTGAAGTCATAGGTATTACCGCAGAAAAATCAGAGGTTCAGACGGTAACAGCTGCAGCACAGGGTCTGAGACTTACAAAGTACAGCGGTTCAAAGTTGATTGTGGGCAAGGGGCTGTACAACTATTACAGGGAGTTTTATGTAGAGCGTCTCATTAATGACGTGGTTAGTAATGGCGCTGAGGCGGTGACGGTGAATCTGCGATGCATCGCATCGGAGGTGTGCGTTACTCCAGCGACGGTGACTATTCCCGCTGGACAGAGCCGGGCATACATCAGCGTCACTGGTGTCGATATTGGATCGACTCAAGTGGAGGCAACTGCAGAGGGCGCAACATCGGCGGCACCGATGTCAGTTGACGTTATCTTGCCAGTCGTGCGGTTCAACAGCTTAGATAAAAACCGTACGACATCCAGCATTCGCGATGATTTTTCTATCACACTGACGGTGCCTGGTGCGGATTGGACAACTGATCAATATGCTGCCAATTCGTTGCAAATTAATGTTTCACTGAAAGACCAAAGCCCCGCTGGAGTTGTCAATGGGATCTACAACAGTAGCAATAGTCTGATCACACAACTGACGGTTGCCAGGGGTCTAGCTCAACGGGAACTGCATATATAGCTCAGCCTGCAGCTGCTGGGACTTATAGAGTGGAGGCTGAAGTCGTAGGTGTTACCGCAGAAAAATCAGAGGTTCAGACGGTAACAGCTACAGCACAGGGTCTGAGACTTACAAAGTACAGCGGTTCAAAGTTGATTGTGGGCAAGGGGCTGTACAACTATTACAGGGAGTTTTATGTAGAGCGTCTCATTAATGACGTGGTGAGTAATGGCGCTGAGGCGGTGACGGTGAATCTGCGATGCATCGCATCGGAGGTGTGCATTACTCCAGCGACGGTGACTATTCCCGCTGGACAGAGCCGGGCATACATCAGCGTCACTGGTGTCGATATTGGATCGACTCAAGTGGAGGCAACTGCAGAGGGCGCAACATCGGCGGCACCGATGTCAGTTGACGTTATCTTGCCAGTCGTGCGGTTCAACAGCTTAGATAAAAACCGTACGACATCCAGCATTCGCGATGATTTTTCTATCACACTGACGGTGCCTGGTGCGGATTGGACAACTGATCAATATGCTGCCAATTCGTTGCAAATTAATGTTTCACTGAAAGACCAAAGCCCGCTGGAGTTGTCAATGGGATCTACAACAGTAGCAATAGTCTGATCACACAACTGACGGTTGCCAGGGGGTCTAGCTCAACGGGAACTGCATATATAGCTCAGCCTGCAGCTGCTGGGACTTATAGAGTGGAGGCTGAAGTCGTAGGTGTTACCGCAGAAAAATCAGAGGTTCAGACGGTAACAGCTGCAGCACAGGGTCTAAGACTTACAAAGTACAGCGGTTCAAAGTTGATTGTGGGCAAGGGGCTGTACAACTATTACAGGGAGTTTTATGTAGAGCGTCTCATTAATGGCGTGGTGAGTAATGGCGCTGAGGCGGTGACGGTGAATCTGCGATGCATCGCATCGGAGGTGTGCATTACTCCAGCGACGGTGACTATTCCCGCTGGACAGAGCCGGGCATACATCAGCGTCACTGGTGTCGATATTGGATCGACTCAAGTGGAGGCAACTGCTGCTGGCTTCGAGTCTGGAGTGATCGATTTTGAGACCATAAATCCGGTATTGGTTCTATCTAGTGCCCTTCTTCGCTGAGTGTTGGGCAAAAGTCCACGAGTATTTACGTGAGAGCTCAAGTTTCTGGCGCATATTGGTCCAATGACCAATACCCTGCTGCTAATTTGACCATTACTTTCTCGAGCTCGGTTCCATCTGTGGGGACGGTGACAACCACCGTGAATTGGCCTGCAGGGTCGAGTAGTTCCGCCCGCGCGATCTTCACTGCTATATCCCCAGGCACCACCCAAATAACCGCCAGCAGCCCGGATTTGTACCGGCGACCAGCGGCGTGATCACCGTCAACCCATAAGAAGGAGAAGACCATGCAACTCTCCCACATCACTTCGTTATTCACCCGCCGAGCGTGGGCATCACTATGCCGCAGGTCTGTAATGGCGGGCAAAAGGCATAGCCAAACCATGGCAGCGGTAGCACTGGCAGGTACCGCGTTGGCAGGCGGTGCAGTCGCACTGGCGGCGGGCAATGCCAAGCTCAGTATTTCCGATGGTGTTGTCGTTAAATTTGGCGAAGGCGCTGGTATCAATGTGCGCGACCAGTTGCAAACGGGTGCCCATGTGCTGTTCACCAGCCAGTTCGATGACAGTGCCATTGCGGCCACCAACCCGCAGCCGGGCACTGCAGAAGCAGGCGATTGGTTGGGTGCGCTGGTCGAGGCGGGTGTGCCTGCGGCTGGCCTCCAACTCGATGGCCTGCAGATTCGCTATGCCGGTGGTACAGCGGGCTTGCCCAGCTATATGAACGGCGGCGCCGGCCTGGTTGTGCATGGTGGTAGCTATAGCTTCAACCGCTTGCAGCTCAGCCACAATGCCGTGGGTATTCGGGTGATAGGCAGTGGTAGTCCCAGCATCAGCGCATCACGCATCACCCATAACGAGGTGGGTCTGTTGGCCGAGCAAGGTGCAACGCCTGCCATCGCTGAATCCGATATTTCGGCCAATACCCAGTTTGGGGTGCGTAACACCCAGCCCGCTGCCGTGGTGCAAGCGCGCGGCAACTGGTGGGGGCATGCCAGCGGCCCCAAAGATTCGGTAGGTAATCCGGCAGGCCAGGGCAATGCCGTCAGCACCGGGGTGGACTATGGCAGTTACCTGGGTGCAGAGCCGGTGCTGAACTGCACGATGGCGCCCACCCAGGGCTATGTCACCCGGGTGCGCAATGTCGAACTGGTCCTGGAGTGCCCGCAGGCAGCGCAGTACCGCATCCAGGAATCGGACCAGTTTGGCGAGGCGCTGGCTTGGCAGACCATGGCCAGCCACCCCAATACAGTGACCTACACCTTGTCTAGCGGTGGTGGCGCCAGGATGCTGTACGTGCAGTTCCGCACGGCGCAGAACAAGACCAACCAGTTCTCGCTCAGCCAGCCCATTGCCTATGCGCCCGAGGGGCCCGTAGTGCAATTCAGTCAACCTGCAGCAAACGCGGTGCTGGAGCAAGACACCACCATTGCGGTAACGGCCAGCGATGCTGAGGGCTTGCGGGATGTGGAGATCTTGGTGAACGACAAGCGCCTGGCGCTGCTGAGCGCCGCGCCCTACCAAGTCCAATGGTCCCTGGTGGGTGTGCCCAATGGCAATTACACCCTCAAAGCCAAGGCCACCAATGCCGCTGGCTTGAGCAACACCGCCACCCGCACCGTCCAAGTACAAAAGCAAGGCGGCAATGGCCCAGCCATCACCGCCAGCTTTGCTGGCCAAGCACTGCAAGCCAATGCCACGATCACCCAGCCGGGCACGTTGGCGGTTAGCGCAGAAAGTGCCGTGGGTGTCACCAGCCTCCAGGCTGCCGTCAACGGCGTGCAGATTTTTGAGCGCAGCTATGGCAAGACCAGCCCGGTCACCCACAGCCAGATGGTGGACTTTGCCCAGCTGCCCAATGGCAACCACAGCTTCAGCATCACCGCGACCGATGCCGATGGCATTGTGGCAGTGCTGGATATTCCTTTCACCCTCAATCTGAGTGCGCCTGCCGCTCCGGTCATCACCCAGCCAGCGGCAGGTACGACCGTGGCCGTTCCACAGTTGAATGTGGCGGGCACAGCGATGCCGGGCTCGCATCTGCAGCTGTTCTTGAATGGGCAGGCATCGGGTGCGCCGGTCGCAGTGGGCGCCAATGGCAGCTTTGCGGCCAGCATCAGCTTGCCGGGCGAAGGCGCACACCTGATCGAGGCGACGGCCAGCAACACGCGCGGCACCAGCCCCAAGAGCGCAGCGGTCACGGTGACCTATGCCAGCGCACCACCCAGCATCAGCTTTGTGGCGCCTGCGCCCAATGCGGTGTTGTCCAGCGCGGCCACGATCACCGCCGTGGCTTCTGCCCCAGCGGGCATTGCCAAGGTAGATATCTACGCCAACGATGTGTTGCTGGCATCGCCCACCCAAGCGCCATACAGCGCGCAATGGGCGGCTAATGCGGCAGCCGATGGCAGCTATACCTTGAAGGCGGTGGCTACCTCAGCCGCAGGCAAGACCGCGCAGGCCACCCGTGTGGTGACGGTGCAAAACGCCCCCGTCGTGCCGGAGGTGCCCAAGACGCCATACACCGGCACGGTGGCCAATATCAGCCCTGCACTGTCCTATGGAGCGCAAAGCATTGTTATCACCGGCGCTGCCGTCACCCGCGATACCGCGCAGCCAATCCCCAATGCTGCGCTGCGCATCGTGCTGGATATCGCGGGCTTCAAGCGCCGCATCAATATCGCAACCGATGCGAGCGGCAATTACCGCTATGAGTTTGTACCCGCTGCCAATGACAACGGCACCTATGTCGTCTCGGTGGTTCATCCCGATGAAACCGCAACCGCTGAGCAAGGGCGCTTCACGATCAACCGCCTGAGCTTTAACCTCTCCAGCTACAACCTGACAGCCGCGCGCGATTTTGCGAGCAACATCACCATCCAGGCGCGTGCCAGTGCCGGCACAGGCGTGGAGGGGGTGCGCTGGGCCGTTGTGCCGGCCAACCAGCCCAGCGGCAGCCTGCCGCCAGGCATCAGCGTGGATGCAGGCCCGCCTGTCAATATTGCCGCCGGTGCCTCCGTGCCCATGGTCATCAAGTTCACCGGCAGCGCTACGGCAGGTGAATCGGGCACGGTCGTCCTCACCGCCTTTGCAGCCGATTCAGGCGATACGCCGCGCGGCACATTCAGCATCAACTACAAGCTGGTGCAGGCCCGGCCAGATCTGTTTGCCAAGCCCACGTTCATCGAGACCGCGTGCAACAAGAAAGCTCCGTTACCGAGAGCGTAGTCATCGGCAACCGGGCCTGGTGGCTGCGCAGAATGTGCAGGTCAAGCTGGTAGACAACAGCGGCAACCCGCCGCCTGCCTGGGTGTTCCTGGCCAGCGGCAACCAGATCGGGGCCATTGATGTGGGCGGCGAAGTGCCCATCCAGGTGACGGCCAGCCCAGGCAAGAATGTGGCCGATGGCATCTACAACTACAAGCTGATCGTCACCGCAGGCAACAGCGGGGATGGCGTCATTCCGGTATCGGTGGCCGTGACCCAAAGCGGGCAGGGCGGGGTGAGCTTCCAGATCACCGATCTGTTTACCGGAACCCTGGGCGCAGACAACCAACCCATCAAGGGGGTGGCCGGTGCCCGTATCCGCCTGCAAAACGATGCCGTGCTCACCTATCTGCGCACGCTCACCACCGATGCGGAAGGCAAGGCTGTCGTGACGGACCTGCCACCAGGCACCTACACCTACCGTGCCAGTGGCCCGCGCCATTCTGACAAGACCGGCCGCTTCTTTGTGCGCCCGGCATCACCACCACAGAGCGGGTGCACCTGCAGTACCAAACCATCAGCATTGATTTCAGCGTCACGGAAACCACCATTCCCGATGTCTACGACATCAACCTGGAAGCCACGTTCCAGACCCAGGTGCCCGCACCTGTGGTGCTGCTGGAGCCGCTGTCCATCAACCTGCCCGAGCTGCAAATTGGCGAGGAGCACACCGGCGAGCTGACCTTGACCAACTACGGCCTGATCCAGGCCGAGGACGTCGTCTTCAAGCCGCCCCAGTCCGATGAGTACTACCGCTACGAGTTTTCTGGCGGACATCCCCAAGGTGCTGGCAGCCAAGCAGCGCGTAGTCATCCCCTACCGGGTGACTGCCGTCAAGCTGCACCCCAAACGCATTGGCTTTACCAATACCAAAGCGGGCGACTTTACCGCTGTGCAACGCGCGTTGGCCAACACCTTCAGCAGCAAGGCATCGAGCTGCTCGTCCTACAGCGTGTGGGCCACGGCCGAATGCTCGTTTGAGTGCGTGAACGGCGAGCGAGAGAACCGGGTGGTGTTCTCCCAATACAGCCGCTTGGTCGGCACCGGTACGTCGTGTAGCGGCGGAGGTGGAGGTGGCGGAGGCTGGGGCGGCGGCGGAGGAGGCGGCTGGGGCGGTGGCTCTGGTGGAGGAAGCGGCACCCAACTGCCTCTGGCGCCACAGTGCACACCCCATTGCCGGGGTGAGTGCTGCGCTGGTGCGGGTTCCGGCCCTGGCGGTGGTGGCGGGGGCGGAGGAGGCGGTGGTGGATCTGGCCCCGCTGGCCCTGCAGTAGCTAAGCCTTCAGCGCCTGAACAACCCAATCAAAAAACACTGGCCATCAAGCCTTGCTGCGCACAAAGCCGCAGCAAGGCCAGGCAACAGCCCATGCCAGGCCAAGCAATACGAGGGAACGAGATATGACAATGACAAAGAAAAACACAGTGGGATTAGCGACTGCTGCGGCAAAGACTGCAGCACTCACCAATGCAAATGGGGGCACCCCTGCTAAGCACCTACTGCGCACCAGCCTGCTGGTCGCCGCTTTGGGCTTGGCCAGCGTGGCCTCCGCCCAAGGGATCTCCGGCATAGGCGCCTTCGTCCCCAACACCGAGCTGGGCTTCACCCCCGTCGCCAAAGCCGGCGAGCCGCGCATCAACTGGATCAATGGCGAGTACCAGGAGAGCAACACCGACCTGAGCGTCAAAGTGCTGGGCGGCAGCTTGGACATTGCCCGCTCCTGGAGCCAGGGGCGCTGGTGGCTCAACCCCGCCTGGGCACCGCTCAGCTTTGAGCTCGATCCGCTGGGCAGCGACGCCAAAGTGATAGAGCGGGTGGGAGTGCTCTACGAACGCAGCGGCCAAAGCGATCTGTACATGGCCAAGAGCAAAGGCAACGCCCCCGTCTATATCAAAAGGCTCAAGGATGCAGCTGGCCAGCACACCGGCTGGCAGTGGTACGACCGCTTTGGCAACACCATCCACTACAGCGCAGACGGCGTCATCCAAAGCTATGCCAACGCCAGCGGCGTCAAAGTCAGCTTCGCCTACGACAGCGCCACCAGCGCCCGCATCCTGGACCACGGGGCAAAACCATCTACACCGTCACCATGGCAGGGGGCCTGATCACAAGAATAGAAGACCTGGCTGGGCGCAGCGTCAGCTACCAATGGGCAGGCCAGCGCCTGGCCCAGGTCACCGACGTCATGGGCAACGCCTGGAAGTACGGGTACGACGCCAACGGCCAGATCACTAGCCGCACCGACCCGCTGGGTCTCAAGATCAGCGCCCAGTACATCCAAAGCATCCCCGCACCCGAGCCCATGCTGAGCCTGGGCAAGAAGGGCGTCACCATCGACCCCACAGGTACCAGCGGCACCACGCAAAAGCTCGCCAACCTCTGGGGCGGCGGACGCGTAGGCCAGTTTGACGGGCAAAGTGGCTGCGCATCAACGGGCGCCAACAACTACCTGCGCGAGCGCCGGGTGTTTGAAGTCACCTACACCGACTGCCGGGGCAACGCCACCGTCACCCAGTACGACCTGCAAGGCAATGAGCTCAGTCGCACCTTCAACGGTAAAAAGACCGCCTCCAACCAATGGGATGGCGCTTACAGCCAGAAATACACCAATGCCCGGGGCTACAGCACCACCACGACCTACGACAGCAACTACCAACCGCTGCAAATCACCCATCCCGATGGCAGCGTGGAGAAGTACACGTATGAGCCCGTGTTTGGACGGCAGAGCAGCTACACCAACCAGTTGGGGGTTGTGAGTACCTGGCGCTATGACAGCAAAGGCAATGTCATCGAATGGGTGGAGGCCAAAGGCCTACCTGAGCAGCGCACCACCCTCTACACCTACGACCCCTACAGCCAGCTCACCAGCAGCACAAAGGGCGCGGGCGATGCGACCAAGGCGGATGCGATTACCCAAAGCTGGCAGTACGACAGTGCGGGCAACGTGACCGCCCAAACCGATGGGGAGGGGCACACGAGAACGATGGCGTATGACTTGCGCGGGGCCCCACCAGCAAGACCGATGCACTGAACCGCACAACCAGCCTGGAGGTGGATGCCGCTGGCAATGTGACCAAGGCCTCCAATCCATTGGGCCACGCTACCCAAATCCGCTATGACGCGAGAGGCAGGCGCACCCATGTCATCAGCCCCATGGGCAACACCCAGGTCACCCGCTACGACCAGCGGGGCCGAGTGATTGAAATCCTGGCACCAGGCGAGACCGAAGGCGCGGGCCGCAGAACCGCCTATGACAGCAATGCTGGCCTATCCAGTCGATCAGCCCAAGCGGCCTGGTCACAGAAACCACCTATGACGCGAGAGGCCGCATTCAGGCCACCAAGGACCCTGCAGGCAACACCACCAGCTACGAATACGGGCAGATGATACCGAGCAGGCAGGGCTGCTGATAGCCACCCAGTACCCCACCTACAAAGAGACCTACCGGTATGACCAACAGGGTAGGCTAACGGCGACCACCCAGCACCTGGGTGGCGGAGAGAGTCGCACACAAAGCCAAACCTATGATGTGCTGGGCCAGCGTGTAGCGAGCACCGATCCTGCAGGCAAGACCACGCTGGTTGAGTACGATGCACTGGGCAGAAAGATCAAGGGCACGGACCCCGCAGGGCAAGCCACTAAACAAAGCTGGGATGCCTTTGACCAGCTGACCAGCTCAGGGATGCCAATGGCAACACCCACCGGTTCGAGTACGACAAATCAGGACAGCAGACCAAAGAAATTCGCCCCATGGGCGGAGCCATTGCCTACCGCTACGACGCTGCCCATCAACTGATCTTGCGCACCGATGCAGGAGGCAATACCCGCAGCTACAGCTACGACGCGGCCGGCCGCATGACGCAAGCGCAACACCAGCTTGGCGGCACCACCCTGGATGAGAAAACCAGCTACCGGTACGACAACGATGGGCGCCTTGCTGCCTACGAACAGCAAGATGGCAACGGCCAACTTATCAGCAGCGCCAGCTACAGCCAAGATGCCCAAGGGCGCACAGCACAAAGCCAAACGACGTATGGAAAAGTAGATGAATCTGGAAGCTTCAGCTTCACCACAGGCCAAAGCTTTAACAGCGACGGCCAACTGGCTAGCCACACCTACCCCGACGGCAGCACGCAAACCTATAGCTACACCAAGGGGCAGCTCGCCAACATCACGCTACCCAACAGCAGCGAGATCCGCTACCAAAACTACCAGTGGAATATGCCCACGGTCATTCAAACCCCAGGAGCAACCAAATCCTTGGCGCTGGATGCCCTGCAACGCCCCACCAGCATCCAGGTCAAGAACGGCAGCAACCAGGTTCTCGCCAGCAAGGCCTACCAATACGACAGGGCTGGCAATATCACCCAGATCGACAGCGACCTGGCACCACCCAATATGGCTATGACAGCTTAGACCGCCTCACCCAGGCGACGCCAGACCAAAGCCTGCAGGCCTGGGCCTGCCCAGCGAACAATATGGCTATGACGCCGTAGGCAACCGCACCAGCAGCGCGCACCAGCCGGGCGCCTGGAGCTACAACGCCGACAACCAAATGGTCCGTTACCCCAGCAAAACACCGTTTAGCCCAAGCCCTGCGGTAGACACCAGGTGAGCTACACCCCGCAGGGCCATACCCAGCAGGAAACGAGTGGGCAGGACAGCAAGACCTACCGCTATAACGCGGCCGAGCGACTGATCACCTACGAGAGCAGTGATGGCACCCTAGCCCATTACCGCTATGACCCGTTCGGCCGCAGAGTCAGCAAGAGCGTGACCAAAGACGCGGCCACGCAAGTGACCTACTTTGTCTACAGCGAGCAGGCGCTGATGGGGAGCTGGACAAGGATGGCAAGCTGCAGCGAGCCTATGGGTTCAATCCGGTTGCGGGTCAAAAAGGGCTGTGGAGCACGGATCCGGTTTGGCAGGCGGAGGCGGTAAATAGTGGGCTAGCGACTTCTCAAACGGGCTATCACTATCTGCATACGGATCATCTGGGTACGCCAAATATAGCAACGGATAAGGCAGGGTATATTACGTGGAGAGGGGTCAGTGAGGCGTTCGGAGCGACTGAGGTTGTTGAGAATTCAGTGCAAGTGAATTTGAGATTTCCGGGGCAGTATTGGGATAAAGAGAGCGACAAGCACCATAACTTGAATAGAGACTATCAGCCTTCTGCTGGCATTTACATGCAGAGCGATCCTATCGGGGTAGATGGAGGGTTAAATGTATTTGCATATGTAGATTGCTAATCCTCTTGTGCGAATGGATTCCAGTGGAGAAAAATGGATTAAAAATGGACAGATGTTTAAAGAGATTGCTCATATAAATACCATCTATTGTAATGATGAAGCGCTGACTGTATTGCTGCAACCTATCGATCAGTCTCATAAATGTCCAGCAATTGTAAGATGCCTCGCAGTTCACGAATCAATCCATTGGGGAGATGCATTCAGCTCTAATCCGGAGATTTGCAAAGGAAATAAAGGCAAGTCTGGAGTTGGCGCTGGAAGTCATGAAGATTGGATGAGATCTGAGGAGAAGGCATTTAACGCTCAACTGCGCTGCCTCGAAAGGTCATTGAAAGAAAGTTATTGCGATGAATATTGTAAAAAATGGATAGAAATGGAAATAAGTAATATCAAAAATATTTATTTGCCCAAGTTATGCGAGGAACATATCCAAAATGAAAAAGTGTTTTAAATTGAGGCATTTAATTATTGCATTTTTTTTAAATTCCAATGCATTTGCGCAAGCATGTCCTGTAAATATTAATGTTAAGCCAATGGGGGATGGTTTGGTGTTGTTTCGATTCACAATATCTCATCGCGTGATGTTGATATTCTCTATGACTTTCTTCCTTGGTCAGTATTTGGTTTTGGAGTTAACTATTCTGCAAAGTATAGAGGTGCAAAAACGGAGATTAAACCTATCTATGCGGTTGGGCATCGACCGGAGACTGTTGTGCTAAAAGCAAATGCTTCTATGCAGCAGGAAATATCTTTGTTCAAGCGTTTTCATGATTTAAGATCTGACGCTGGAATTGTTGACGTATCTTGGAGCTACAGATTTGCGGAGCCAGGGTAGGTTTCGGATGTCTGCGCAACATTTAAAGGTGATTTTTCTATTTTGAAAAACTCATCAAACAGACGTCAGAATGAAGTCTTTTACCCAATAGCATTGGCGCTGTTGCACAATCACCGTGCTCAGCGAGCGTAGGCTTGGGGGGGAAGACGTACAACGCAGCGTTGGAGGCGCGAGCTTGACTATCTGGTTGGATAGGGACATGCAGTAGCGCCCCGGTCACGGTTGTGGATTCAATTGATCGACGCAACACGCGCATCGAACATTTCAGAAGGGGATCGATATCCCAGAATTTTGCGTGGTCGTTGCCAGACGTTCTCAGATGCGGTCATTCAGTTTTTGCCTGACCGTCAGGTGCCTGCTTAGCCAGCCTTTGTGCCAAAAGCTGGGCATGGTGCAGTGGCTCCTGCGTAATTCCATTTGGATTGTGGGTGTCTTCACCTATAGCCAATTCATGCAACATTACCTCGCAGTAGTGTGAAAATATAAAAGTAAGAATCAAGATGGCGGAGGAGTTGAATGTGCGTTGATTCCGAATTGACATTTTTCAAAAGGCTTCAAGTAGTTGGCGTACTGCATGCATGTTTTTTGTTAATTATTTTCATACTCGAGGGGCTTTTAGGGTTTGAGTTGATAACTTGGTGGATCAAACCCAACTGGGAAAGAGTCGTGATAACCATTGTTTTTTGGTTTATTGCTCCCAAAATAATAGCTATGCTGGATATAAAGGTGTAATGGGGTGTGGACGCTCTCGCACACGCCAGCGATGCTGACTACAAACCCTAAACCATCAACAGGCCTAAGGACAAGGAATTCACCATCCCAGATGCAGTTCGGCTGCTGCTAGTTGGTTAGGCGCTTTTAGTGCGATAAATTGGCCAGATGGGGCTTGATAGCCAAATTCCGCGCTCACCCAACTACAGCTCAAGCATGCGTCCCATTGCCGCCTCACCAAAGTGGGTGAAGCACGCCCTTCCCCCTCCAACAGAGACCCAAGCAGAAATCCAACACTGAGTCGCAGCGAGCCCGCGTTAGAACCACCACAGGCGTTCCAAAGAGCACTGCCCGAACAAGACCGTCCTCGACTTCATCAGTCGCCCATCGTTTTCTGAGGACGCATCCCCGTCTGAGCGCCTGAGCCCCCCAGCACAGACTTCTCATATCCATATTGAAATTCTTCGTGGTGCAAAGCCAGCCCGAAAGCTCCAATGGAGGCTTCGTTGCTGCTGCCGCCATGTGATGGCGCAGTCTTTACCTCCAGAAAGACGTCCCATGTTTCAGAGTTTCAAGCGTGTGCTGATCTCCGCTGCCATTGCTGTGGCGGTGCTGCCGGCTGTGGCGGCAGACAAGCTCAAGATCGCTGTCGTGCCCGGTGCCTATGCCGATTCCATCAATGCGGCGCCAAGGATGCCAAGGCCCAGGGGATCGATGTGGAGGTGATCGAGTTCACCGACTGGACCACACCGAACGTGGCGGTCAACAACGGCGATATCGATATCAACTACTTCCAGCACCAGCCGTTTCTGGACAACGCGGTGAAGAAGAACGGCTACGCGCTGGCCAGCGCCGGCACCGGCATTCTGGCGAATGTCGGCCTGTATTCGCTCAAGCACAAGAACGTGGCCGATGTGCCCAACAACGGCAAGGTGGGCATTGCCAGTGACCCGGTCAACCAGGGCCGGGGCCTGTTGCTGCTGCAAAAGGTGGGGCTGATCACGCTCAAGCCGGGTGTCGGTTATCTGGGCTCCATCAACGACATTGCCAGCAACCCCAAGTCGCTGCGCTTTGTCGAGGTCGAAGGGCCGCAGCTGGTGCGCATCACCGGTGATGTCGATATCGCCCAGGGCTACCCGCACTTCATTGTGGCAGCCAAAGCCTTTGATCCATCAAGCGGCCTGGCGTACTCGGGCATCGAGGACCAACAGTTCGCCATTCAGTTCGTGGTCAAGAAGGACCGGGTCAACGACCCGGTGGTGCAGAAGTTCATCCGCATCTACCAGAACTCCGAGACCGTGCGCACGGTCAGCAAAAAGTCTTTCAGCAATGACGACCGGCTCTACACGCTGGCCTGGCTGAAGAAGTAAGCCGCGTACCAAGACCTTTCATCAAGCAAGCGAGAAAAACATGACGAACAAGATCAACAGACGCGTGGTGGCTGCGATTGCAGCAGCGGCCATGCTGGGAGGGTGGCAACTGGGCAGGCAGCGGACAAGATCCGCATCGCCTCCACGCCGGGGGCCACGGCCGATGCCATCAAGGCGGTGGTGGCCGACGCCAAGAGCCAGGGCCTGGATGTGGAGCTGGTCGAGTTCACCGACTGGACGGTGCCCAACGAGGCCGTCAACAAACGGCGATGTGGACCTGAACTTCTTCCAGCACCAGGCCTTCTTGAACAACGTCATCAAGGAGCGCGGCTACCAGCTCAAGTTTGTGGGCCTGGGCCTGTTGCAGAAACATTGGCATCTACTCCGAGCGCTACCAGTCGCTGGCCGATGTGCCGGCCAAGGCCAAGGTCGCGATTGCCAATGACCCGGTCAACCAGGGCCGGGGCCTGGCACTGCTGCAAAAGGCGGCCTCATTCGCCTGCGCACCGGTGATGCACCTGGCGCCACGGTGGCCGATATCACCGACAACCCCAAGCAGCTGCGCTTTTATGAAGTCGAAGGCCCGCAGCTGATCCGCTCGCTGCCCGATGTGGACCTGGCCGTGCTCTGGCCGAGCTACTTTGTCAGCGCCGGCAAGAAGGAGCAGGCCAGCAAGGCCCTGGCCTATTCGGGCATTGCCGACCGTTTCTATGCGATGGGCTTTGTTTCGCAAGCCAGCCGTGCCGACGACCCCAAGCTGCGCAAATTTGTCCAGGTGTTCCAGAACTCTGCGGCAGTCAAGCAGGCGATCAGCCAGCAGTTCAACAACGATCCCAAGCTCTACACCTTGCCCTGGTAAGGGCAGGACACAGGAGAAGCACATGGCCCTTTCCGCCGTATCCAACGTATTGCGCAGGCAGTTCCGCGCCGAGGCCGAGCCAGCGGCAGAAGGCCGCAGTGCGCGGCTGAGCGTGTCCGCATCGGCCACCGCAGGCACCAGGGCCAAGCCCCAGCTGCGCCGCTGGGCACCGTGGTATTCCGCGATCTGGGCAAGGTCTACCGCTCATCGCCGGTGAGGTGCCTGCGCTGCAGAACATCACCTTGGACATTGCTGCGGGCAGCATCTTCGGCATCATCGGCCGCAGTGGCGCGGGCAAGTCCAGCCTGCTGCGCACCATCAACCGCTTGGAAGCGCCCAGCAGCGGCCAGGTGCTGGTCGATGGTGTCGATATTGGCACCTTGGATGAAGCGGGCCTGGTGCAACTGCGCCGCCGCGTCGGCATGATTTTTCAGCACTTCAACCTGCTGTCGGCCAAGACGGTGTTCGAGAAACGTGGCGCTGCCGCTCAAGGTCGCAGGTTGTGCCGGCTGCGCAGATCCAGCAGCGCGTGACCGAGTTGCTCGACCTGGTGGGCCTGCAGGACAAGCACAAGACCTACCCCAGCCGTCTCTCCGGCGGGCAAAAGCAGCGCGTGGGCATTGCCGGGCGCTGGCCACCCGGCCCGAGATTCTGCTGTGCGACGAGGCCACCTCGGCGCTGGACCCGGAAACCACGCAGGCCATTCTTGCGCTGCTGCGCGATATCAACCGCCGCCTGGGCATCACGGTGATCCTGATCACCCATGAGATGAGCGTGATCCGCGAGATTGCCGACCAGGTGCTGGTGCTGGAGAAGGGCAGATTGCCGAGCTGGGCGACGTCTGGCAGGTGTTTGCAACCCGCGCCATGCCGCCACCCAGGCCCTGCTGGCACCGCTGCGTCACGGCGTGCCCGATGACCTGCAGCAGCGCCTGCAGCCGCAAGCGCCCGCACCGGCCGCTTTGAGCAAGTACTGCAGCTGGGCTACAGCGGCCATGACGGGCTGGAGCCGGACTTTCCCCGCATTGCCGAGGCACTGGGCGCCAAGGTGCGCCTGCTGCACGGCGGTGTGGACCGCATCCAGGGCCATGCCCAGGGCCAGCTCATCATCGCCATCGATGGTGCTGCGCCCGCAACGACTGGGCCGCGCTGACGCAAGGCCCTGCCACCATCGCACATGAAATCAGGGTACTGGTTATGTTGTTTGAACTGAGTATTTCCATCGACCGCTACTGAAAGCGCTGGCCGACACCTTCATCATGGTGTCCACCTCGGCCGGTATCGCGCTGCTGGCGGGCATTCCGCTGGCCATCTTGCTGATCGTGACGGCGCCTGGTGGCTTTCTCGAATCGCCCCGCACCAACCGCGCCGTCGCAGCGTCGTCAACGGCTTCCGGGCCACGCCCTTTATCGTGCTGCTGGTCGCGTTTGATTCCGTTCACCCGTCTGGTCACCGGCACGACGATTGGCGTCTGGGCGGCGATTGTGCCGCTGGCCATCAGTGCCACGCCGTTCTTTGCGCGCATTGCCGAGTCAGTCTGCGTGAGGTCGATCCCGGCCTCATTGAGGCAGCGCAGGCGATTGGCTGCAAGAAGTGGGACATCGTGCGCCATGTCTACCTGCCCGAGGCCTGCCCGGCATCATCGGCGGCTTCACCATCACCCTGGTGGCGCTGATCAGCTCGTCGGCCATGGCCGGTGCGGTGGGGGCGGGTGGCCCTGGGCGACCTGGCGATCCGCTACGGCTACCAGCGCTTGACACCCAGGTGATGCTGATCGTGATCGCGGTGCTGATTGCGCTGGTCACCATTGTGCAGACCGCCGGCGACCGCGTGGCGCACTGGTTGCGCAGCCGCTGACCGTCCGCGTTATCGCGGCCCACCACGGCGCAGTGCCGTGGTCTGCAGGCCAGGGCGTGTCTCTGGCCTGTCTCTCTCCGAACCCCTTTCAGAAAGCACCGAATGACTTCAGCGGTTGCCCAGGGCGCAGCGTTGCCCGCCGATTCCCCACCCGCCTGCCTTTGCCGCCCAGCCAGCCCGCGCAGATCCGCAGCGAGGCCGAGGCCTTGCAGGTGGCCGCTGCGCTGGCCGAGAGCTTTCGCGGCGGCGCGGCCCGGCGCGACAGCGAACGCCTGTTGCCCTGGGACGAGATCGAGCGCTATACCGCCAGCGGCCTGGGCGGCATCACCGTGCCGCGCAGCCATGGCGGCCTGCAGGCCAGCTGGCACACCGTCGTGCAGGTGTTTGCGACCATCAGCGCGGCCGATGCCTCGCTAGGGCAAATTCCACAAAACCACTTTGCGCTGGTGCAGAACCTGCGCGATACCGCGAGCCCCGCGCAGCAAAGCCGCTGGTTTGCCGATGTGCTGGGCGGCTACCGGCTGGGCAATACTGGACCTGAGCGCAAGGGCCGCGCCGCCCAGCTGAGCGATGCCACCGCCAGCCTGCGCCGGGCGGCCGATGGCCGGCTGCTGGTCAACGCACGCGCTACTACTCCACCGGATCGTTGTTTGCGCACTGGGTGCCTTTCCGCGCCGAGGACGAGGCGCAGCGCCCCGTGCAGGTCTGGGTGCGGCGCACGGTGCCGGGCCTGCAGATCATCGACAACTGGAACGCCTTTGGCCAGAAGACCACCGCCAGCGGTGGTGTGGTGCTGACCGATGTGGAGGTTGAGCCGCGTGATGTGATTGCGCTGCATGACCTGAAGGACCGGCCGACTCTCTCCGGCCCGGTGTCGCAGATTCTGCAAGCCGCCATCGACATGGGCATTGCCAGGGCGCGTTTGACGAGGCGCGCCAGTTTGTGCGCGACAAGACCCGTGCCTGGGTGCACTCGGGTGTCGAGCATGCCTGGCAGGACCCCCTACATCATCAGGAGTTTGGCCAGCTGCAGGTGGAGCTGGATGCCGCGCGCGAGGTGCTGCTAGATGCCGCGCAGCAGTTGGATGCCTTCGCTGCCCAGCCCGTCACCGACGAGAGCAGCGCCGAGGCCTCGGTGGCCGTGGCGCGCGCCAAGATCCTGACTACCGAGGCGGCGCTGAACGCCAGCGAAACGCCTGCTGGAGCTGGGCGGTACCTCATCGGCCCGCGCCGGCTACAACCTGGACCGCTATTGGCGCAATGCCCGCGTGCACACCTTGCACGACCGGTGCGCTGGAAATACCACCTGCTGGGCAACTACCTGCTCAATGGCCGCGCCCCGCGCCGCCACCAGTGAACTGAGCCGCCGCAACGCACAACGACTTTGAAGGGCCAGGCCAGCGCCATGCTGCTGCCAAGCCCATGAGCCACCACCATGACTACCTCTCCCCTGTGATCGCCGCTGCCAGCCCGGTGGCCCCCGCCCCCGCACCACGCCAGCGCCCCCCCGTGTTTGCCAGCGAGCAGGCCGCACTGCAACAGGCCCAGCAGCTGGCCGATTGCCTGGGCCGGTGATGCGGTACTGCGCGACCGCGAGCGTCGCTGCCCTGGGCAGAAATCGAGGCCTACAGCGACAGCGGCCTCTGGGCCATTACCGTGCCGCGCGCCTACGGCGCCTGCAGGCCAGCGCCTGGACGGTGGCGCAGCTGATCGCCACCGTGGCGGCGGCCGATGGCTCGCTGGGCCATATTCCGCAGAACCATTTCTATGCGCTGGAGGTGCTGCGCGTGGGCGGCAGCGCGGCGCAGCAGCGCTTTTTCTACGAACGGGTGCAGGCGGGCGAGCGCTTTGGCAATGCGCTGTCCGAGATCGGCCACCGCGACTACCGCCGCCGTTCGCGCCTGGAGCGGGGTGACTCCGGCTGGGTGCTCAATGGCCGCAAGTTCTACTGCACCGGCGCCATCTTTGCGCACTGGATTCCGGTACAGACCATGCAGGTCATCGATGCGGCCCAGGACCCCGTCAGCGTGATGGTGTTTGTTCCGCGCAGCGCGCCGGGCGTGACGGTGATCGACGACTGGGACGGCATGGGCCAGCGGGTCACCGGCAGCGGCTCGGTGCTGCTGGAGAACGTCGCCATCGATGAGGCCTGGATCGTGCCTTTCCAATCGAGCTTCGACAGCCCCAGCACCATCGGGCCGTTTGCGCAGATCATCCATGCCGCCATCGACCTGGGCATTGGCGAGGGCGCGCTGCGTGCCACCTTGCCCTTTGTGCGCAACCAGTCGCGCGCCTGGGTGGATGCCGGCGTGGCGCAGGCGAGCGACGACCCCTTGACCCTGCAGGCGCTGGGCAATGTGGAGCTGCGCCTGCATGCGGCGCGGGCGCTGCTGCGGCGCGCGTGCAGCCTGGTGGATGCCGCGCAGCAGGAGCCCACAGCGCACACGGTGGCTGCCGCCTCGGTAGCCGTGGCGCAGGCACGTGCGCTGGCGCATACGGCCGGCCTGCTGGCGGCCAACAAGCTGCTGGAGCTGGGTGGCACCTCGGCCACCTTTGCCGAGCACGGCTTTGACAGCTACTGGCGCAATGTGCGCACCCACACCCTGCATGACCCCGTGCGCTGGAAATACCATGCCATCGGCAACTATGCGCTGAGCGGCGTACTGCCCCCCGCGCCACGGAGCACTGTGATGGCCAGCACCGCTGCCAGCGGGCGTGCGCCCATCATCCTCAATGCCTTCAACATGGCCAGCGTGGGCCATATCACCCATGGGCTGTGGACGCATCCGCGCGACCAATCGAGCCACTACCGCCGCCTGGACTACTAGACCGGCCTGGCCAAGGAGCCTCGAGCGCGGCCTGTTCGATGGGCTCTTCATCGCCGACACCATCGGGTCTATGACACCGTACCCGCAGTCGGTCGATGTGACCCTGCGCGAGTCGGTGCAGCTGCCAATCAACGACCCGACCCTGGTGGTGCCCGCGATGGCGCGGTGACCGAGAACCTGGGCTTTGGCGTAAACGGTCAACCTCAGCTACGAGCAGCCTATCTGCTGGCGCGGGCTTTTTCTACCTTGGACCCCACCTGACCCAAGGCCGCATTGGCTGGAACGTGTCACTGGTTATCTGGACTCGGCGCGCGCGCGCCATGGGCCCAGCAGCCAGCACTGGCGCACGAATGCGCGCTATGACGCGCCGATGAGTTTATGGACGTGCTCTACCAGCTCTGGCGAGGGCAGCTGGAGCGACAGCGCCGTGCTGCGCGACCGCACGCGCCGCATCTATGCCGACCCGCAGCAGGTGCGCCGCGTGCAGCACAGCGGCCCGCAATTTCCAGGTCGATGGCTACCACCTGAGCGAGCCTCGCCACAGCGCACGCCGTGCTGCTGCAGGCGGCAGCTCGGGCCGGGGCCTGCAGTTTGCCGCGCGCCATGCCGAATGCGTGTTCATGGCCATCCAGGACAAGGCCGCCACCGCCGCGCTGGTGCGCCAGTGCGCGCCGAAGCCGAGCGTGCCGGCCGCCAGCCCGCGACATCAAGGTGCTGGTGGGCATGACCCCGTGGTGGCCGCCACCGCGCGCCAGGCCCAGGAAAAGTACCAGGAGTACTGCCGCTATGCCAGCCCCGAGGCCCGCGCTGGCGCATCTGTCGGCCACGGGCCGGCATTGATTATTCGACCAACCAGCGCGACACGCCGCTGCTGCAGCAGCACCGCAGCAATGGCATCGAGAACTCGATCAAGCGCCTGGCCAATGGCGTGAGGACTACCGCCTGGGCGACCACTCGATGAGCTGTCGCTGGCGGGCGTTACGCCACCGTCGTGGGCGATGCCCACAGATTGCCGACGAGATGCAGTCCTGGGTGGATGAGGCTTGGTTGTTGATGGCTTCAACCTCGCCCGCACTGTGGTGCCCGAATGCAATGGCGACTTTATCGACTGGTCGTCCCCGAGCTGCAGTCGCGGGGCCTGCACAAGAGCGCTATGCGCCCGGCAGCATGCGCACAAGCTGTTTGGCCAGGGCGACCGCCTGCCGGCCCACCACCATGCGCAGCAGTTTCGCCAGCAGCCCTCCGTCGGTGGCGCCAGCGTTGCTGCTTCTCCATCCTCTCCACACCCCGCGCCCAGGCCTTGGCCTGAGCCGCCATCCAGGAAACCCCATGTCCCAGAACCCTTCTTCTCCGCTGCCAGGCCAACGCCGGCGTTTT